>JBHLOX010000009.1:0-7319 GCA_048940045.1 Promethearchaeota archaeon | reverse complement strand
GTGTCCATAGCCACAGTGTCGTTCGTTTCTTCCGTTGTCAATTTTATTCTACCTCTTTCTTGTGTCTATCATATGTGATTGGATGTTACGCATGAAGAAGAAGAGCTCCATCATCTCATTCTCCTTTATCCAGATGTTTGGATTAGCAGAGATTTCTTCGATGCGAGCTATAGCTCTGAAGAACTCGCTTTCCTTTAGTTTCGGGTCTTTGTATTGCATTACTTCCCATACTTTCTTGGGGTCATATTCAGTCCATTGCTGTGCTTTTCGTAACCCCCGTCTCAAACGGCGGTATAGCATTTTCACTACTCTAGTATAATTCCCTTCAGACCGGTAGTATGCCATCCGTTCGCTGAAATAGGTCTGACCCCGCCTCAGAAATACCTCTGAAACACTCTTGACCTCAGGTTTCTTGATGTCGGGGAGGTATTTTCTGATGCCCAAGGTGGTGACAAGGGGATAGGCTGCGGATAGTAATGGTAATGACGAGAGCCATAGTACTCGACCAAGGTATAGTCCGAAGAAGAATTCACTCTCCCACCATGGAATCTCAAGAAGCTGTTCGCAGAAAAGAATGGGTTGGCTTGGATCTCCATGTGAGAGCCACTCGATAACATTGTCGCCGAAACGGTGGTTATCAGCGAATCTACCCCACATGTCATTGTTGAAAATACTGGGATCACTGATTGCAACCAGTCTTCCAGAGGAATTCCCACTTGCAGCGAGGTCGATTGCACCCACTACAGGGAGACTTCCATTCCATTCATGGGGGTCAGGACTAGGGGTTGGATCTGTGATATTTGTTTCACACCAGGTCCTTGCTGTCGTCCAAGCAATACCACTTCGACCAAGAAGACAATACGGGTTAATTGCTGACGCCCAATTAAGATGAAGCTCTGAAACTCCTGCTGTGAGTGCCCCACCATCGAGACCAGGTCTGAGGTCTCTTATGATTGGTAACCTTGGATCCTTGGTAGTGTCATACGAGTCCAAATCGAAGACAACTCCATCTAAGAACGACAAGAGACCTCGGGTTGTATTATCACCAATGAACGAGTTCATGAGGAAATTCAGCAGGGCAAGTGACGAATTAGCTGACCCAAAGTCATCTGCGATGAGTACACCCCCACCGGACATCAAATGCGTGAAGACGACAATTGCTGCATCAATGCTGAAGTCACGAACGGGGCCCATGATAACAATCACTGCAGAGCCATTATATCTTGAAGCCACGCTCATGCTTGCCTGAATGGACATCACATCTCTACCATTACTTTCAATGTTATTCGCGAACTGGCTGAGACCATTATATGCATCATTGTATATAGAGAAGTCATAGGTGTAAGTTGACTGTACTCCAATCAATGTACTTCCAGCTAGAATGCCCACTGGAACCCATGCCAAGATGAATAGGATCACTTGCAGGATCTCTTTCCAGCCCATTCGTCTCTCTCCGTTATCTTACTCTACAAGGGCAGCTGAATCGATTCTGGGATAAAGGTCAGTGAAGATACGAACAGCCTCTTCATACCTATCACGAGTCATCTCGTGATGTGAGAAACGAGCCTCCTCATATGTCTGCACGAATTGTTCAACAGTCCCGCTATCGAGGGGGATTGTTTCTAGTACCCGATCAAGATACTCACGGGCGGTTTCAGAGTGAGTCCTTTCGGAACCCATCTTAGCCCCGCACATCTGCTCGAAAGTACGGTATGCCAACGTGATGGAAGCGCCATACTTTCCTGCATCTGCGAGTTTCTTGATGTTTCGCAGTTTTGTAGGAATGTCAAATCCTCTTGAAACAACAGGACCTCGGAACATTCCCCTTACTATGTACAGGTACGCCAGAACAGCGACGACTGCACCTATAAGCAAGATACCTGCTATGAGTAAATCTGTTCCTTGCAATGGATTACCACCTTGTGTTTGAATATTGATTGTGAATTCATTAGATCGAATATTATTAACGCCAATACCTACGAGTATAATTCTGAAGTTGATCACGGTTCCATCAGCTTGTGCTGTCATTGGGTGCGAGAATGTCCCATCTGATTCTACAAAGTATGTGAACACATCTGTTGCATTGAAGTCCAGCCTTACAGTACGGCGTATAATGGGATTACCCTCTGAATCTTGGAGTCTGCATTCTATTGTGAATGATTGACCCGGATCCACTCTTTCAGGAGTTGACAGGAACACTACTTCGCTGAACACATGAATTGCTGATGCGGATGTTGCAAAACCTGGGTTGATGAACGGCAAACCGCCAAATTCAGCTGTGAGGTTGAAGAGTCCATCACCCTCTGTCCAGGTCAGTGGAACATTAAAATCGAAATTCATTCCATTTGCTGTAACGAGCACAACATCTGCAAGCTTTGTAGACCCCAAGTATATCGAAACCGATTCTCCATCTAGGGGATTACCATCATCATCAGTGAGTTGAACATAGACTGAGAAGTTTTCACCTGGTAGAATTGATCTATCTAGATTAGTCTGAATGTCCAATCTTGGGTCGATGAAGACCTGAATGAACCATTCTGTTGGTCCGTTTCGTAACTCATGGTATGGAGAAACTACAGTAACACTGATGTTGTAGACTCCTCTTGGTGTATCTGTTGGGACCAGAAGAGATATGGAATAACTTCCATCATTTGCTGTGATGTCAGTGAACCCGGTGAATCCACCATCAGCGAGGACCTCTACAGTAGCCCCATCTGCATCAAACCCACCATCATTTCGAACATAGCCTGTGACAATCAAGGTTTCACCGCGACTTACGATGTTGTCAGCAGGTTCGGGGTCCATGAAAACATCCACTCGCTCAATCACACTGACATCATTGAAGTACTCAAGAATGTCGAGGTTTCCAAAAGCGATGGATGGAGGTCTGAATAGGGCATATCCTACATAGAGGTCAGGGTCATAGCTGTAAGTAACTGAGTGAATGAAGCTGAAAGCCCCTGCACCATTGGTTACTTCTGTTGTAAGATGATTTCCACCCCACCAGATCTCTACATCGTAACCAACCATGGGAGTGGTGTTTGTGAATTGCAGAGTTCCTGAAAAGGTTACAGTACCTCCCAGATAAACTGTTGTGAAATCTACGGAAGTTGCGAGATTGACTGTGTAAATGGCTATAGTGATGGGAACTATTGGGGACTCACCAAATGCGGCATAGCCCACTGGATCGATGTAAGCCCACACATCTCGGGGACCAACAAGGCCCAAGTCATCAGGAATCGGATAGAGATAGGTAAACCTACCACTGGAGTCTGTAAGGAAGTTCAATACAAACCAATCGTAAACGCCAAAATAATCACCCCAATAGAAATCAACAGGCGAGTTTGCGTATGGTGTACCATTGTCCCATGCTACCCTACCAGTTATGTTTAGCATTTGATCCAGATAGACCGTCAAAGGAGTCACTGAAAACTCAAGAAATTGGGGTACTGGCGCATTGATGTCAGTCGATGGCACAATAGTAAATGAGGTGCTTGTTATCCATGGATAGGGAGAGTTGAATTCCACAATGAAGTCATATGTCCCAGGAGGAAGGGTTCCGGGAATATCCCAACTGAGGGTGAATGAACCATCGGATGCAGTCACATCCGTAGTCCGCGTGATTCCTAAGAGGGTTAGCTCGACTGTAGCACCTCCATAAGCAATAGAAGGAACATATTCTAGATTTCCAGTCACAACAATAGTTTCCCCGATCCTATAGGGACCAGCTGGGAGAAAGACACCACTGAGCGCAGTCTGCCATTGGTTTAGTGTGAGGATGTTATGGTAAGACTCATTTGATGCATGAAACACACTGCCTGAATAGATGCCATACACCTCGATTCCAGTCCTTACAGTGTCCCAGCTCATTCCAGAGTAGTACAGGTCACCCTGACCTGTCCCATCGGTTATGACATCTCCCAAGTAGGGGATTGGGAGAGTTCCATTGTTCCAGTAAATTGAAACTGTTGCACCAAAGAGCGCTGTGCCGTTATGTGCGAAGTAAGCATAAACATGAACAGTTAACGTTTCATTTTGCATTACTGGGTTGGGATTGATAGTCACCTCGAGATTGATTGCGTACTTGATTCGAGTGATATCAAAGTATGTGACCGCATCATTGTTCAGAGGATTCGAGCTATTGTATAGAGCACGGAAGGAGTAAATACCTTCATCATAAGTCACAAAGCCAAGTGATGAAAGAAAGCCTCCAGTTGAGTTCGTTGTCGGATTGTCGATATCATACCAGCCAGATCCATCCCAGAATGATATCAACACCATCTCACCAGCCAGTGGAGGTGCACCACCAAGATATGTTAGAACGCCCTCAATATCGAAAAGTGTTTCATCCACATATAGCTGAGTCGGTGCTGTAATTGCTATCTCAAGATAGTATCTTTGAAGCTGTATCTTTGGGGCAACAGAGCTGAATGCGTCATCATAGACGGGAGTCCAAGATGTCCAGTTCACATATACATCAATTAATCCTGGTTCATCTTGTGTCGGAGAGCAGTTGTAGAGCATCTGATAGTCACCAAGTGCATCAGTTGTCTTTGTGTAGATGAAGGTACCAGATGCGTTGACCCAGTGAATATAGACTGTCTGAAATTGAATTGGAGTGCCATTTGAGAATTGCAGATTTCCGTATAGGAGAATGGTTTCATTCACATAATAGAAAGTGAAGTCTTCTTGAATTGAGATGAGTGTGCCTGTGGCTTGGATATCTAGGGGCTCAGGGAGAGACTGACCATCGTAGACCGTGTAGTATGGTGAAGTGTAATTTGCCCAGACGTAGACCAGTTCAATTGCCTGTCCAATGGGGACTGTGTATTGATAGAGATAGCCACCTGTAGAGTTTGTCATCGCACTTCCAAGATAGAATATACCAGAGCTGTTCTGCAGCCAGAAATCAACCCACTCATTTGCAAAAAGAAAAGTAGGAAACTCAGGGAGTGTCAAATTCCCCTGAATATCAACTGGTTGAAGAAGATAGACTGGGTCTGGAGTAACAAAGATTGGGTCTAGAGAAACATCGATTTTCTTCACATTTGTGAAATGGTGAATCGATTCTGAGTCGGCCAGAGTGGGTTCTACCGATGTGAAGCTTGCCCAGTATTCGATGGGACCCTCATCAGACACAAGAACAGTGTAGTTGAGCTCAAAATATCCATCTGAAGCTGTGAGCACCGAACCGAGATGAACTAGAGACCCATTGTTCCAGTAGATATCGACCCAACGACCACCTATACCTGTTCCATTTGCTGCATATGTCAAGTATCCATAGAGCGTTATGTCCTCGCTAACATAGAGAGGGTCAAAAACCTGATTGATCCAGAGATTCGTTCCACTCGATCCGACGTCCACTGGAACAGAAAGGCTCCAGTTCCCCATAATAAATGGCCATGGAGAGGTCCAATTTACTCGTGCATAGTATATTCCATCAGGTTGTGTCACTGGTATAGCATAGCTCCACTGGAACCCTCCTGTGGAATTCACTCCGACCGTGGAGTTAGCCTGTGTATGAAAGAAGGTTCCAACAAACTGACCTACTGGAAGAAGTGTTCCGTTTAGGAGATATGCAATACCATCATAGTAGATTGTACTACCCGCAGAAACAGTATCTGGAAACACATTAAGGTAGAACCCCACACGACCCCAGACTGTGACTGTGGAGTTGTCACTCGAACGTGCTTCATTCAATCGGGGAATGCCATATTGATCCCAATCGCCCAAATACCAAGACCAGACTTCGTGGTTTCCAACAGTCATTCCAAACAGGTCCAAAGGATCCACATAGATGTACAGTTCATAATACCCGTACTCGTTGATGGATGCATTTCCCATGAACGAGTTGTCCCAATAGATGCCGATATTCCGATTATCGTGGTTTGAGCTATTGACTGGGACACCACCTACTTTCATTGTTCCATATACATGAACTGTGTCGTTCCAGTATGCAATATGGCTATCCAGACCCTGACTGACATTGAGGTCCCTCGTTTCACTCAGGACAAACCCATCAGAACTGGGAGGTGGTCGTGGTGATGCAAGTGGATTAGGTGTTCCCACAGCATAGACTGACGTTCGGTTTGTGATTGAGAATGTCCCTGCTTGCCATGTAGCAGACATGATGTGATAGTCAACAGAAGCATATGGAGGAAACACGTATGTGATATTTGCGATTGGTTTGTTAGGCGCTTGTCCAATGGTTTGAACACCAATAAACACAGAGTCAGTTTCATCATAGAAGACAATAGGTTCGGGGGTCATGACAGGAACCCCATCCACCGTGATTGCTGCGCTTAACTCGAAGGGAGTTCCAATCTGTTCCCATGGTTGTCCATTCGTGGGCCATACATAAAGTTGAACATCTGGTGTTGGTGTGTTCGTAGGGTTATTACCGCCGGTGATATTATTGGGAAGCATGGCTGGCATGACCTGAATCCACTCACCCCCGCCTCCGGACATGGGGATGTAGACCTCAGACCAGAAAGTCATGTGTTTCACTTTCAATGTTCTAAAGGTGTCAGAAGGATCAGGGTCACCAATTGCATATCCCATTGCCAATCGAGCAGGAACTTCAAGATAACGCATGAAGACACAATATGCAGTGGCGAAGTCCATGGGGAGACCTCCACCACGCTCTAGGAACCAATCTGTCACTTCTTGGCCCGTCGGTGGTCGGTCGAGCTGACTTAGTGTCAAGTTGAAAGTGCTCTGGAAATAGAGATTGACAGCCATGGCTTTTTCGTATGCGTTACTGCCAACTCCTGAAAACTGACTGATGTTAGCTTCAACCTCCGGTGTCAAAGCTGGCAAACCAAGGTAGTTTCCCATTCCAACAGCTGCTGTACCTGGGAGTGCATTGGCTATGACATTGTTTATGTCTTGGGTTTCGAAGGTGAGATCAAATGTTACTACGACCTCTTCACCGGTGGTTCCTTGAATGAATGGTGTGAAGAGAAGTGTGTTGTATTCATCAGTTTCCAGAGTGTAGTCTATGAGTCGACCAGGATCTTGGAATGGATTGCCCTCCGAATCGAAGCTCCAAGTCATGAAGGAATCTTCAATCACTCGTATCTCAGGAAAGAGTGTAGGAAGTTCGATTGCACCTACTGTAGCACCTGCAGTGGTGTTGAAAATAACCGTGTAGACTTGATTAGTTGCTTCGCCATATGTGATTAGTTGTGGTCCAGGGTCTACTGGCCAAGTAGCAGTGTTGGTTTTGCCCCAGTTCGATCCATCATAGTCGTCATACGCACCTTGGCGCCACAACTGGGGCGGGTCTTTCGGTACAACTGAGAAAAGGATGTCTTCTA
>JBHLOX010000093.1:0-10710 GCA_048940045.1 Promethearchaeota archaeon | reverse complement strand
CGATATGACTCGTAAGAAGAAAGCATCTCATTCACTTTTTCAATGGGCACCCAAAGTTCTTGGAACATCAGTGTTTCCGTATGTTCCTTGGGATTGAACTCTGCATCATATCTGAGTTCCCACTCTTTCTCTGAAAACTCATCACCTAGATAGACACCGTCATGTTTCCCTGTTATTGAACTGAGTTCTTCTGAGGGGGCATCAATATAGGTTGTTGATAGGACAAACCTACCTGTTTCAATTGGGTTACTGTACTTCTGGAGCTCCTCATCTGCAATCTTGAGATAGACCGGTTTTTTCTCAAGTCTAACCACCTCAACCATTGCATCACAGAGGGCTTGCAGATCTTGGAATCCATAACTGAATGACTTGTATTCCTGAACAAGTTCATGAACCTTCAGGGTAATTTCAACGATCACTCCTAGAATCCCATAGGAATGTAGGAACAGATTGATATCGTCGCCCTCCACGGTAGAGATAACACCATTTCCACTTATTACAGTCAGAGAAAGTGTGTGCTCTTTCAGGGACCCATAATAGGGAGTTCCAATACCGCCTTTTCCACCGCATGCAATCCACCCGCTAATGACCGCAGATTTCGCACTTGATGGATAGATTCCCAGTGTAAGACCTTCCTTCTCAAGTTCACTCGCAAGTTTCTCAAATGTGACACCAGGCTCTACACGGACTGTCTTGGATTTTTTGTTGATCTCCAATATCTTGTCCATTGTTTTGATGTCTAGAGAGATTCCACCGCGGCTTGGACTGGACGAGCCCATGCAACTCGACGCTCCACCCCGAGGGATGATTGGCAGGTTGTTTGCTCTTGCAATCTCTAATACACGTTCAATCTCATTCACATTCTCTACTCGGACCACATAGTCTGCAAGGTATTTCCCTTTCCACCTGTAGTGATATTGGGGAAGAGATGATGGGTCTCCACTATAAACCACTCTTTCCAATTCAGAGTCTGATACTCGCTCTTCGCCAACGACTTCCTTAAGCTGGCCTAGAACAGACATATCTGTGACAGTTTGAGGAGTTGGTTCGGGATTACTTTCAATTTTTGTTTCAGTCATCTCATTCACCTCACATCACAAACGTTTCTCCAAGATAGATCCCCATTATTCCCAGTATAGTCCAGAGAACTACCGCTGGAAGTCCAAGGTTACAGGTTTTCCAACCACCAAGGTGTGTCAGAAGTGCTAGTGTACCGAAAATCATACTGATTATTCCAAGCCAAATATGCCATGCATGCATGAAGAACAGCATATTACTCGTATCTATCAGATAAGCAGGATTCATTGCAGTCCAAGCACTAGTTGGTTCCATAAACAAGCTGAGAACATTAATCAGAGTTAGAAAGTATGCAATAGTCAGCATAATACCATGGGCTTTAGTGAATCGTTCTTCATCATAATACACGAGAGCTGTGGCAACATATGCAATGACCAGCGCAGGTGCTCCGAGTAGCCAACCATAGTGAAACTGTGGAAGCTCAATTGGTTCGACTGGTATCTGACCGACAATATACGATTGTATTTGACTCACACTCTCTCCTGTTGAGTCAGCAGCTACAATTCTCCAGAGAACCTCCTGGTTGTTTTGTTGTCCAGGAATAATACCCTCATATACTCCAGCAGTTTCAGACATAGTGACATTTATCCAAGTTGATCCATTATCAAGACTGTACTGGAGTCTGACATAGGTTATTGTGTCACTTGAAGTGACAGTAACATTGACTGTGAATGGCTCATTTGCCCGTGGGACCACTGGTGTCGTTGAGGGGGCTCCAATTGATGGGCCGGCTCCTGTTTGAACAACATTGACAGTTACAGAAAAGCTTGTACCAACATCGGTATGTTGAGCAGCATAAATAGTCAAAGTATAGGTGTCTGCAAAACCCGGAGCGGTGATACTGTAAGTGGTTTGAATCTCACCCTCATCAGAATCGATGTCATTTGCATCATTATCATCTACTCTGCCTGGATCCTCAGTATTCGATGGTACCACGACTGTAAACTGATTATTGTCATCCACATCTTCAGGAATCCTAAGCACAAAAACATCCTGTGTGGGAGGAGCGAAACCAGTGGCGACAACATCAAGCTCGAATGTTTCTCCTGGTGAAACCTCAATCGATGAATTTGTGGTGATTGACAATCCGGATGAAGTACCGTGACAAGGTGAACAATCATCCTCACGGTACGGGTATGCAATGACATTACTCGCAGCAACAATGAAGATGATTGCCGCAGCAAAAACAACAAGGCCGATTTTGACGTTTCGTCTCATATAGTAGTCACCGAATCTTATACTGTCGGTTTTATCCGGGATATATCTCCCGGATAATCGAGGTCGGCAGTAAGCGACCCTGCTTAAAATCTTACGGAATAGAAAATGGTCCCAAGATATTTGCTCGTTTAAGGTTACAAAACAGTGACATAACTATAGTTGCAAACAAGTTGTGTAACCAAATCACGAACGATTTTGTATTAAGTTAACAAAAAAAGGTGCAACACCCAATCATCCGTAACCAAAATATTACAAAATGTAAGTGTGAGCTAACATGCAACTAACTTAGAGGCAACATATTTTTATTGGCGGACCCGAGGAAATTACAAACCCAAATCTTGGGACAATGGTGAAAAAACCAATGGTGTACTACACTGACGAGACCCCAGGGGTCAACAAGCGGTTGGTGGCAGGTTACTACCTGTTCCTCTGCTTAATTGGTTTCGCCATTCTCCTAGGACCAACGGGATCTGGAATACCTATCACAGTTATTAGTGATAGAGTTCGTGATGCGCATTCATTAGCCGATCCTACACAAGGTATGGGATGTCTGGATGGTACTTGCCATAGTGCGACATGGAATTACTGGAATCAGACAGAGCATGCTGGCCATGGTGTATGGTTGAATGAAACAACAGGTAACATCACCGTGTATGGTCACCGTGAGAGGACATATGAGGAATTCAATGCGACTTGTGCTCAATGTCACGCAATCGGTTGGACTCCAGAACGCAATGTCACAGATTGGCCAAATACACATGACGGATTTGGTACCAATTGTCTGACATGCCACGACACAACCTCGCCATACTATTCGGTGAATGGTTCAGTCTGTGCCACTTGTCATATCCATGAAGGACATGGTGGCCTAGACGGTTATACCGAATCGGCTCATGCCAACTCACTAACAGATCTCAGAGGAAGCAGCCATGCAGGATCAGATTGTATGCATTGCATGTCGGCCGAGGGATTCCTTGACCAACAAGCAGATCTAGATCCTACTGGTGACTACAACCCAATAACTTGTCCAACATGTCACTCCCCGCATGATGCGAATTCAACGAATCCGGCACAGATACGTGCTGTCAATTCTACTGAACTCTGCAATTATTGTCATGGCGGAGGTGGTCGTCACACGACAGCCACCGTATGGAAAGGTGGGCCACATGCTCTAACCGGTGTCGTCTTATGTACAGATTGTCACGGGTTTAGACAAGGCTCTCATGGAGCCGAAATGGACCACACTTTCTCTGTTGAACCAACAGATGCGTGTAATCAAACTGCGTGCCATGAGGGACAGCTAGACTGGGCTCTCGACCAATTAGAAGAGATCACGTCAACATTTGATGCACTGATGACAGACTTCGAAACGGAAGCAGATGATTTCGAAACAACCGTAATGGAATACAATGCAACAGCTGACGCAGACTACGACCTAGTTGATGATGTACTAGGGATGATTGATGATGCTTATGGCATTGTAAACTATTATGGCAGCTACGATGGTTCATCGGGTTTCCATGATCCAGTTGGATCGTTTGAAGCTGTGAATGGTGCATTCAAAGCTCTTCTTGACGCTGAGTCATACTTCTATGAGAATATACCAGAGCCAACTACACCTCCACCTCCTGGAGGTTTTGATACTCTGATTCTTGTTGGTGGAGCCGCTGGTGGTATTGTTGTTGGTCTACTCCTAGGAGTTTTGGTTGGCAGACGTCGATAGACGCTGCAAGAAACAAACATTCGTACAGGCGTTCCCAGGTGCTTCGGCATCTGGAAACCCTATTTTTCTTTCAGCTCCTAAAAGTCCGAAACAGCCACAACCGAATTTTAATAATGAAGTGCAATTCGCACGAGATAATCCATTAGGAAATAAAGACAATGAAACGAAAAATCATCTTCACGGCAATACTTGCCATCGTGATGTTGAATGCACTAACTCTGGGTGCTAACATCACTGATATTCCAGAGTATAAGTTAGACAATACTGGGAATGAGAAGATAACAATACTCTCACAGGACACAGAGTACAACATATCCACATACATGAACTATGTGGAGGCCACGCAAGATATACTGCTAGCCAAGCTCGTGGATATTACTACAGGGGAAGTCTTCCAAGGGGGCAGTAGTGATTGGACTGGGGATCCCCTAAACGATACTACTCTTGCTAGCTACTACTGGGCAATATCTGCATTATCAAAGGCATACAATACTACATATAATGAAACTTTCAAAGTTGCGATGAGTAGAGCGGCTAACAAAATGGTAAGCCTTTTCATGGACCCAACATACCCAGGTTTTTATGTGAACCAGTTTTCTGGTATTGAAATTAGGGAAACTAAACGTCCAGGAGTCCAAGCCTATGCTTATTGGGCTCTTGAAATTGCAGAATCCACCAATGCTACTCTTGATTTCACAATAGAGAAGGAGAGTGCGTTGAAATGTTTGACTGATATGCTCTATGACCCGGTCTATGGAGGTTTTTATTTTTACACAATGAGAAACGGTTCGTTAAATGTTCCTCCATACTTCTCAGAAGTATACCCAAATGACGGAAAGAGGTTGGACCATCTTGTTCTTGGAGCGACAGCGCTCTATGATGCGGGTCTTTCCTACGGGAACGCAACAATGTTGGATATGGCTAATCAATCTTTGTCATTCATGCTTGCGCATATGAAGTATTATCATGACATGGAATTCATGGGACTGAAGCTAGCAGTTGATCGGATGGGTGGAGCAGTCACTGTAGCCGAAGGGGATCGAGTTGCTCATTCTATTGTTACTGACCTTAATGCAATGGCGATTAGAGCTTTGCTCAAGGGTTATTGGACTACTGGAAATCCAAATTATTTAACTGAGGCAAATCAACTCTTTGAAACTCTTTTCCAAAAGAATTGGGATGGTGATTATGGAGGTTGGTTTACAGAAGTAGTTGATGGTGAACCATACGATCCTCTTGATGACGAAGATGTCAAATATTACAAATTAGCAGAGATTCAATTTCAAATGATACTTGCATTAGAGGATTTGTATGAAACAACGGATTCAATATATCCTGTTAGAATTATCATTGACACTTTGGAGCTTGTCCTGGTACATCTGTGGGATGTTGAGGATGAGGGATTTTCTAGTAATGGTAACCAGAGGTGGGAAGTTTTCAATGAAATGTGGGAATTTCACTACACCACCGTACAAGCTCAAGCTGTACTAGGATTGGAGCGAATCTGGAGCTACGGATTGCCGATAGTAACTCAAGTAAGAATATCTCCGACAAATCCACGACCTAAAGACATCATATACTTCTCTGTAACCGCGTTTGATGATGACGGCATCGATTTTGTATTCATCAACTACACGATGGAAACGGGGGATAACAAAACACATGGCACTCTTCCATTATCAGCCCATCCAACTATAGGCAGATTGTACAACAATTCGATGGGGTACCTTGAAAATAATACGGAGGTCAACTTTGATGTTGTCGCCAATGATACAACGGGTCGGATGTTCGTGGCTGGAAATTATAACTTCATTGTACGCTTAGACACATTTGCTCCAACTGCAGAGCTTCATGCGATCTATCCCACTGATGAAGTGCGTATTGGTGATGATGTTGTGATAGATATGGAAACATATGAATTTCCCCCACAAAGCCTTACGGTCTACTGCGAGTTTTGGTGGAGATTGAATTCAGCTGCATATACACCAGAGAATATGACTCCAATGGGATTTTCTGGTGATAGCCTTATCTGGCGAATAGACTTGGGACAATTTCTTGCTGATGATCGAATTACATTCTTCTGTAGAGTTATGGATGAAGCTGGCAATATCGGTGAGAGCAGGGTCTACATACTTACAATACTTGGACCTAAATTCAATATCACTCCGTTTACAACTTTTCAGATAGTGGCGGTAATAGGGTTAATTGCCGCACCTGGAGTCGGTTATGTCTATGCAAGGAATCGAAAAAGGGATCATAGTGATGCCCAACGTGAAGGAAAAAAGGCAGCACGTAAACGAGCAAGACGTCGTGGACCTCGACGAAGGGGATAAAATAACAAAGGAGATAGAAATTTGGACGTAGGTACAATTCTCATAATTGTTGCAGTAGTATTTGGCACTCTGGATGCTATTCTTCTACTGCTGGGCCCGCGGATTAGCAAGTACGAGAACTACTCGTTTATTGCATCTTTAATTGGCTTTTTCGCAAGTACTGGAGCTGTTATTTGGATGGGCTTCCTGATTTTCTCGAATCAGTTTCAGTATGAATATGTTACGCAGGTCACTGACATCAGTTCGAGTGTAATGTTAAAGATTTCAGGACTCTGGGCTGGACAATCCGGATCTCTGGTCTTTTGGACATTTTTGTCTTTCACTCTATACTTTGGTTTTCGAGCTTTGACTCGTGGCTACGAGGATGATAAATTAGTCTACCGAGCGGCGATAATAATAGCAGCTCAGTCAGTCCTTATAGCTATCAATGCACTTGTAGCAGATCCATTTAGACTCATTGAAGGCACAGTTCCCACGGATGGACAGGGTCTGAATCCACTGTTATCTACAATCTGGAATGTCATTCATCCGCCGATTATATTCATTGCCTATGCACTCATACTCATACCCTTCTCAGTAAAGATTGCTGGATACACTATGTCAAGTGAAGAACGTAATGAAGATCCGATTCCTGTGGTTAATGCATACGTGAGGTTCACAACGATCTTTGCATGGATAATGCTTTCATGTGGAATTGCGATAGGTGGGTACTGGGCATACATCGTTCTTGGTTGGGGCGGATACTGGGCGTGGGATCCTGTTGAAACAACATCTCTTATTCCATGGCTCTTGTTGACCGCCTACTATCACGCCAAACCAACCCTTAGTAAGAATGATGTACTGCGCGATTCGTTCCTCGTAATGGCATACATTGCTGTGCTTCTCGCCACATGGACAACAAGAAGTGGTGTACTTACATCAGTACACGGCTTTGGAATATCAGTTGTTAGCTGGACAATGTTGATCACACTTCTATCAAACCTCATAATAGGTGTTGTACTCACAGTCCGCTCAGGGTTTAGGGACATGGTTGATGAAGATGAATCAACTGGTCCTGGGTTCTTCGATATTTCTAACGTTCGATTATTCTCAATCAAGATCGCATTCATTGGGCTTCTTATTGTAGCTGCAACATCAACGATAGGAGTTGCACTTCCAGCTAGCTATAATCTAGGAGTCGCAATCTTTGACCCCATGAACTTTGCAGATAACATGATTGGCATCGATATTGAATTCTTTAGGATTGGATTCTATGCTGCATGTGCCCTCATTATAGCGTCAGCCTTCTATTGCATGAGAACGAGCCTCCTGACTTATCGAATACGCACCGTTGTTGTACTTGTTGTGTTTGGAATTGGAGTAGGGATTGCGGTTCTATCTGTTTTTGGTGGATTTGCACCATTGCCGACCAACTACTGGCCTGCAAACTTCCTGATTGTACCAGCAGTTACAGCAATCGGATTTCTTGTGATTGCATTCATACGACAGCTGGCCGGAAAAGACAAGATAGTTGGGACACGTCAGGTTGGACGTTTGATGCTGCATCTTGGACTAATTATCTTGCTTCTTGGCGTTTTCATGAGTGAAAATGTGGTCTATGAAACCAATGCAGGATATATACCAAATGAAATACGAAAAGTTGGACCCAATGTTTTCATTCAGGTTAACGACATTAACTTGGAATACTGGAATCATGAAAGGGACTTCAACATGATTGTGACAATAAATGTCATCGAGAACACAACTCAAGGCTATAGAATAGTAGGAATAGGATATACTACAGTTACCGGGCATCCTAGATGGGATATGGTGAGTCATAATGTGTATCTTGACTCAACAGCATTCAGGGATGTGTTTATAGCTGTGACTGGCTTTTCACAGATTATTCCTGGGGTTTATCAAGTCACAATTCACACAAAGATACTTCCTCTCATTTCCTTCGTCTGGATTGGTGCCTTTCTTATGGTTTCAGCTATGATTCCCATGTTTGGCATAGAAACTAAGAGTCTCATCAAATCCATTAGAGAAAAGGAAAAGCATCTTTACGAGGATGAACCTGAGAACACTGAGGGAATCGTAACTGAGATTCCAGGAAATTAGATCGACTTCATGTGGTCGAGCTTGATGTTCGACCTCCCTTATTTTTTCTGTCTTCAAGAAGGGTTTATACAGAAGACTCGTTGAATCCACCAATACAACTATGGAAGGTTTCAGATTGACACAACACTTTGATGTTGCAGTGGTTGGCGCTGGTCCAGCAGGTTCCACTACAGCTAAGGTTGTGTCTGGTAAAGGATTCAGTACAGTAGTATTCGATAGAAGATCACAAATCGGAATCCCAGTACAATGTGGCGAACTAATTCCAACACCATCTGAAGCACGAAGGCTTTTCCCTCATTCACGAAGAATGCCCCAGGCTGTCTATGTACCTCAGGAGTTTGCCACAAATAAGACTCGTTCAATTTGTCTTATCTCTCCAAATGGGTCAGCATATGAATTCTCATTTGAAGCAAATATTGTTGACAGGGTCAAGTTTGACCAGCATCTTGCGCAACGTGCTGAAGATGCAGGAGCCCAGCTCAACATTAATTCCACGGTGAAAAGCAGATCTGAGAATAATGAGCTGACTATCAAGACTGGGAAATCAATGAACACTGCGGAAGCAAGATTGGTCGTTGGAGCGGATGGTGCACATTCAATAGTGGCTCAATCTCTGGGCAATAATTTCGTACATGCCGAAGCAGATCTCAGTCCATCTCTTCAATTTGTAATGAGTGGTGTTGATGTCGATGAGTCGGTTGTGGAAATGTACTTCGGGCGGAATATTGCGCCTGGAGGGTATGCTTGGGTAATTCCTAAGGGGGAAGGAGTGGTCAATGTTGGATTCGGAATGAGGAGAGGTCTTGCACAGGATGACACACCGCTTCGGAAGTATCTAGAGCGGTTTGTCTACAAGACTCTCGCGTCATCTCTGAGGAAAGCCAAAATCCTCGGCAGAGTTGGAGCGATCATTCCTGTCGGAGGGCCACTAAACAAGACCTGGTCAGAAAATGTGTTATTGGTAGGAGATGCTGCTGGTCATGTCATGGCTTCCAACGGAGGTGGAATTCCCACTGCTCTCTGCGGTGGCGAAATTGCAGGAGATGCCATTGTCAATCATTTTGAGGTAGATACCCCTCTCTCTAAATATGAAGAGCAATGGAGTTCAGAATTCGGAAGAGAACTTGACACAGCATTAAGAGTACTGAGAGTAGCTGATACAATTATGCCTTCAGACACAATGACAGATATTTGTATGCGACTCGCAGGGGTACGATTTCTAGAGCCATTGATTCGATGTCGGTTACCTCTCCCTGTTGATTTCGCTTCAAAGACAATGGTCAGAGTTCTGAATCAGTTCATCTAAACTAATGATGTCTATTCAGGGCAAAGTCGGCCAGAAGGAGGAGTAGCTCCTCATTGACAAAATCAAATCCTCGGATTGCTGCTTTTGCCTTCAGCATGTATTCCTCAGCGATAGCAGTTGAGTACTCAACAGATTTACATTCACTTATCCGTTCTAGAGCGAATTCTATCTCTCCGCCGTTCAGTTTCTGAACGAACTCTTCCTTCTGTTTCGGCGAGCTGTTTTCAATCGCATGAGCGAGCACATAATTGCTATGACTTCCATGTAGATCAGACTGGACTGTCTTCCCTGTTCCATTCTGTGTCGCTACAATGTCGAGGATATCATCCCGGATTTGAAATGAATAACCAAGCATCTCCGAGTACTTGATTAGAGCTTCAAGTTGGTTTTCGTTTGCATTACCTAACATAGCTCCAACCTTAGCTGCTGAAGTCATGAATGAAACTGTCTTCATTCGAATGATATCAAGTGCAGCGTCTGTAGTATATGACTGCACCTTGTTTTTACTCAAAAGGAGATCTGCTGCTTCGCCCTCACACATCCTGATACCGCCAGCAGCAACATATGTGAGAAGTTCTGGAGTTGACCTTTCTCCTATCAGTTTAATCGCTAGCGCGACTAACAGGTCACCAGCAATGATTGCCATTTTTCTTCCATATTTCTTGTGAGTAGTTTCCACACCACGACGCACCTTGTCTTCATCGACAACATCGTCATGAATTAGACTCGCTGTTTGAACAAACTCCGTCGCAACAGCAAACGGTAGGGCATTAACCACTGTGCCACCCACAGCCTCACAGCAGAGGATCAGTAATAGAGACCTCAATCTCTTTCCTCCTGCGAGGATAAGATGTCGGGTGGTTTCGTAGAGCAATGCAGGTTCTCCGTCTTCATCTAAGAGACATCGTTTGATCTCCTCATTGATGAGGTTGATTCGTGTTCGTATCTTCTCA
>JBHLOX010000266.1:0-2729 GCA_048940045.1 Promethearchaeota archaeon | reverse complement strand
AATGTGATTGCATTTTCAACCGCACTACGTGAAACTGGAACAGCAAATATCTTGGCGGAGCTCCAAGCACCTGAGGGGTCAGTGCTCGCTGGGGGATTTCATTATGTACACGAACCCACCATTGCAGAAACCTACTATGCAGTGCACTCAGTGGACTCGCTCTTAATAGGACCAGCATGGAACACATGGGTCACTGAGAACAATGCACTTGTACAGAGTGTGTTAGAAACCCTTGAGGTCGACTTGGGTTCTGAAACTGGGTATATGACCTCCGAGAGTGATACAGTCATCAACTGTCGGAGTACAGGCCAGGGACTTTGGCTGATTGAGACCATGGACCTCTCAGGGTCATTCAATGTCCCTGAAATAGTCTCATATTTGACCTCTCGCCAAGATGCTGATGGAGGTTTCGAAAACAGCATCACATCGACTTTCCATGTGGCAGAGGCGCTTTACACATCAGGAAACCTTGGGTCTATCAACACAGTCGATCTTGAGAACTGGTTACGCTCACTTGTCATCGATGGCAGTAAGACATCTGATCCAGATCTCTGGGGGGCAATCGGAGCAAATCCGACCAGTCTCTCTCCGACAAATGACTATGCAGTGAAGTACCTACGATCTCTGCAATTCATTGGCAAGGCTCACCCAGACCCAGGGAAACTCACAAGTTGGATTCTGACTCGGACCTCCAATGGCGATGGTTCATTTCAAAACTCACACAATCCGGATGAAGAGGTGGTCACAGGAACAGCTTCAGCTTTGGCATCAATGAAGATACTGGGTACACTGAGCCCTAGTAACAAGACCTCTGGTTTCTCCTGGCTAACTAACAATCAACTCGCATCTGGTGGGTTCGGTATGAAACCGAAGTCATCAGACCTCATTGCAAAGACCAGAGAGAGCAGTAGAGTCGCGGATTGTTTGGAAGACCTGAGTGAAACCACAGGTGTACTCGCCAGTAGCATACTCTCCTATGTTGACAGCATCACCACCGATGCCGGGTTCGAGACCATGGACAAGCTGCCCTCGTTAATGTGGAGTAGCTGGATTCTCCAAACAGCTAGACTTGCACACGCTTCGAATCTGGTTGATCTGGATGCTGCTGTGGAGTATCTGAACTACTTCGAGAAGTGCAACGTATATCCTCTCTGGGACAACCTCACAACCATAATTCCACCAGAGTATGGGTGGAACCAGTATAGGACGATTAGTGTGTGGTCTCAGTACTTTGGGATATCAGTAGCGGAGTCACTTGGTGTTTCGCTATCGTCAGACGTTATCGTTGAGGTGACGCAGTTTCTTTCGCAGGCTCAGTGGGTCACCGGACATTACCGTCCTGCCACTATGAGTGGGACTGCGCACATGCAACACTCTGTCGCGGCCGTGGAAGCCTTGTATCTGTTAGATGGGCTTGACACCATACCATATAGGTCAATACTGGAGTCTGCAATTCTCTCTGAATATTCATCTGGTTCGTGGGATTCAACAGGATGGACACTTGAACCATTTGCAAGAAGTCAAGAGGCTATTGACTTTCTCTCCACAAGAGCTGCACTTCGGTTAGGCATCGTTTCAGCAGCAATGGCCTCTGAAATCACAACAGCAATAGAAGCTCGTATCCAATACACAGACCTCTTGGCGCTAAGCTATGATGTTGCCACTCTGTCTCTCTTGAACGGTTCCTCGTTTGCCACGGGTCTTGAGTCGATTGATCGTTCACAGGTGCTTAACGCCTTGGAGTCACATTTTACCGCTGGATGGTACAACTCCACGACTTTGCGGCAACCTGTCTACACTACGGCTGTTCTTGAGATGGTTTCAATCCTCGGACTGAGAAGCAGTATGACTGACATTCCTGGAACAATGGTCATCGCTTCGTCAAGTGCTTCAACATCACCGGGAGCTGACCTACAAGTTTCAATCTCAATCACATCTGCAAGCTCGAGTCACTCAGTATTGGTCCACTCATTTGGAGATTGGCATCTCTTCACATATGTAGCAAACTCCGACACTCTAATGGTACCTATCCCATCTAGCACAGATGTACTTGGTTCCGCTGACATTGCAGTCAGTGTTGTTGACTGGGGCGCCTCAAGAGCCTTCGATTCAATTAGTGTCAATGTTCAAGGAACTCTAGAGGGGTCTCTTGACCTTGAAACACCAACAGTGAAGATGGGCGATAATGTCAATGGAACCATCTCATGGTCTCTGGGAGGAGGCGTGGATGCCGGAGAGTCGCATGTGACCATAACCCTTGGAGCTCAGGAGTGGACCTATGATGAAACGTCCTCATATTGGTTCTCCGTCCCAACATCTGGATTTGACGCAGGAACTTATCCACTGAGTGTTACTGTTGAGAGACCCTACAGTACACAATTACTCATCGCAGATGAGGTAGTGATTGCACAACCAAATCCAACTTACATCTCAGCAACATCCAGTCTAAGTGGAATAGTTGATGAGGCGGTCCTGATAGACTGGTCACTCCACTTCACGGCAAACTCTAGCCAGATCTCAGGTCAAGAGGTCACACTCACAATAAGGGACTCTCTGAATTCAATCGTTTTCACAGATGTAGATGATTCCTTAATCGGTGGTAGCTCATTCTCTTGGACTCCATCTGACAGAGATGTCTATGCATTCACACTTGTCTTCCCTGGGAATCACTCACTTGAAGGAAGTCAGTTTGCTGGTGATATCATAGTTTCCGAGTACACAATGTTCAC
>JBHLOX010000092.1:0-11041 GCA_048940045.1 Promethearchaeota archaeon | reverse complement strand
ATCTTAAGGTACGCATCCTCGAGATCATTTCCACCTGTCTGTTCAATAATCTCATTTGGTGAGCCAAGTGTAGTGAGGACACCCTCATTGAGTATTCCTATGATCTCACACACATCCTCTGCAAAGTCGGTCATATGTGTACAAATGAAGAAAGTAGTTTCAGTTTCCTTAGCCATTGCAAGGATTATTTCTCTGACAAGCACACTTGCAGCAGGATCGAGCCTAGATGTTGGCTCATCAAGAAATACTAGTTCCGGTTCGTGAAGCACAGTGGAAGCAACTAATACTTTTTGCTTCATCCCGCTACTGTAGCTCTCTAGGAGGTCGTTCTGTCTTCCTTCAAGACCAAGCAATCCCAGAAGACTGTCGATCCGTTTATGCAGTGACTCGCCACTTAGATTATTGAGTGCACCAATAAACTCCAAGAACTCAACAGCTGAAAGCTTGGAGTAGAGTCCTGGAGACTCTGGCAGTAACCCAGTCACGCTTTTTATCGCGTTTCGTTCTGTGTGTACATCGAATCCACAGACTGTTGCATTCCCAGAAGTTGGTCGTAGGAGACCTGAAAGTATTCTCACAGTTGTAGTCTTCCCGGCTCCATTTGGACCGAGATAACCAAAAACACTACCTTTCCGCACAGCAAGATTGAGATTTTTTAACGCTACAACAGGACCAAAATTCTTCGAGAGGCCCTGTGTCCTGATATGAATATCATTTGACACCTATCTATCCCCAGTGGTTTTCCACACACTTTGATTCATCTTGAAGGGATATAAGGGATTAAATCTGCGCAATAAGAATCTATCAAATTTCAATCTGTAACTTCATCTGAAGCATTCGGGGTTAATGATTATGATTATATCCAACTGACCTCATTAGAACTCCATGCCAAAGTCGATAGTTTCTGGAATTATAAAGGAACTCAAGAGTCTGAGCAAGAATGAGAGGAAAGAAAAGATTGCTGAGTACTTGAAGACGTCATCTTTAGACTTCATAGGTGTGGAACTACCTGACATCCATAGAACTGTGAATAAAAACATCAGGGGTTTGAAGATGGATGAGCTCCCAGAGATCATGGAGGGTCTCTGGAAGATTGAAACCTTTGAAACTAGACTCGCAGCCATTGATGTCCTGAAGGTTTATGCAAAGAGAGGTCCTGTGGAGAGGGCTATAGAGATTGCAGACCAATGGGTTGATGATGGTGACACTTGGGGCATCATCGATCCCTTATGCTCTCCAACTATAGGATCGATGATACTGCGTGATGAAAAGGTGGAGGATATCCTACGCTCATGGCGTTCATCAGAGAACCTCTGGAGACGAAGAGCCTCAGTTCTACCATTCCTCTATCTCACCTTGAAATCACAGTACAAACCTGAGTTCAATGACAAGATCCTCGAGGCTGTCACACCTCATATCTCCGACAAAGAGTTCTTTGTGGGAAAGGCTGCGGGTTGGGTTCTTCGTGAATTAAGCAAGCGGAATCCCGAGTTAGTGAGGAAGTATTTCAACAAGAACCAGACGTCCATGACCAAGTTAGTCATTCGCGAAGGAGCAAAGAAGCTTTAGGATTCAATTAAAGAGAGTTCGAACCTGACTGGTACTGCTTCCTGGACTCACCTTACCTATCTTTACCTCATCACAAGAATGGAAGTGGGCAAAGTCAAGTATCCCGCTTTTAAGGCGTTCTCGACCCTCCTGCGACTTTATTGTTTCATTTTCAAGGTAGAGCGACTTGATCTCGAGGAGTCCACTCTTTCGATGGACTTTGGCATCCAATCGTCCAGCAAAATCAAATCCATCAAGAATGGGAAGCACAAAGTAACCGTAGACACGTTTTGGTTTTGGAACATAGCATTCTATGTTGTAGTCAAAATTCCAAAGCTCTGCCGGATAGTGTCTCTCGCGAATAATATTGTCGAATGGGCTTAGAATCTTGACTGGGCAATCCTCAGGAGTGGACAGAGATGATGTTAACCTCCTTCGATTCCTGCGAAGAACAAAGTATCGATTCTTCACGTCCTCAATGGAAACCTCCTCAATCTTTCCTTCGTGGACCATCTCATCCAAATAGGATTCAACCTCAACTTTTCTTCCATTCCATAACTTACGAGCAGGAAGTCGACCTAGATATGTTCGTATATCTTGCTGACTTGCCAATCCTAGAGACTTTAGCGTAGTATCCACCACAAACTCAGCAGCTTCGTCATTTGAGAGGGCCTCTGAACTAACTCCCGCTGGAAGCACACGTTCAACCAGGTCATACTGTTTCTGGAAGTTCTTTCGATAGGCGACCATCAATCTCCCAGTTGTATAAAGATACTCTAGTGCCCGTTTCTCGATCTTCCAATCCCACCAACCTCCGGATCTCGTCTTTCTCTCACCGACTGAGGCGCTATTTGTCACGCCCTCTTCCTTCACTTTTTTGTACACCTGTTCGATGATGTCCTTGTTCTCCTTTCCCCACTTCCTGAAAGACACCCAGAGTTCTTCAGGATAGAAGGACCTCCTCCACACATAGAACGGATAGGTTTCCATTGGGAGGAGACATGCAGAATGAGACCAATATTCAAACAATTTGCCTTGCTTCTGATGCTTCCAGACATCCCCTTCTTTGTAATCTTCAAATCGATTGAGGTTAATCAGATTATGACTACGCGAAACCACCGAGATCGTATCAATCTGGATGTTGTGTATCCTCTTTGCTACACTCATCACGGATTTGGAGGGTTTTGAGGTTCGCAGTCCTTGGATATCCAAGATGAACCCCCTGGCAGTATCAGAAGAAACCTCTATCATAGATGATTCTTTTCAGTTTCCTCCTGATAATATCATCTCTCTCACTCTGTGAGAAATATTGCAGTCTAAATACAATATGCAGTTGGCATAATAAATGATTATCCAAGAGGACTATCCTCGACCGAATCTGCAATTATCTTGACTACTAACACATAGGTAGTTCAGGAAAAATCTTGCTTACGAGCTTTGCACCTTTGAGTTTCGCGACAAGAGTTGTGCTGGGAGCGTCAATTGGAATGCTCTATAGCACTCTTGTTGTATTGGTCATTAAACGACTAAGATAGATATCGATAGATTTCTTTGGATTTCTCTCTCATTTCTGTTTCTTCTTCAGGTTCAGGAATTTGCCGTCCTTGATCTGTGCGAGGTATTTCCTCCCCTGCATCACCCACATTATCTGATGCCCCTCTTGAGCAAGTTTGGCCCATCTTGAGGATTTATGGGGATTCTGCTCAATATATGTGAAACCATCCTTCTCAACCAACCTCACCTTGCTTTTTGAGGTCTTCTTAATCGGATGAAGTTCACCTTCAAGTTCTACAGCGTCCAGACCGTCAAATATTGCATCATAGATCTTACTTGCTACATCCTGTATTCTTTCTATCTCTTCTTCCAGATTTGACATGATTCATCATTCCCAATTCTTGATAGCTTTTTCCATCTGAGCTATTGCAGTTTCGACATATGGTTTGGTTTCTCTGAGAATCTTAGCCCCTTTTGTTCTCTTTTCATCAGAGAACTCGTCAGGGTCCCAATTCCTCTCATGGCTGAATGGAAATAGTTCTACGTATTCCTCCATGAGAGCCGCAGCCTTCTTGTAGTTTTCAGATGCCTTTGCCAAATCATTACCAATCGTTTTCCCTTTGTATCGGTCAGTTAATCTTTTGAGGAAAATACAAGACAGACCGAGTCCTTCTTGTGTGCATTTTGCGACGTATGAGTTTCCATGATAGTTTAGCTGAGTGACGCCTTTGATTTCCTGGCTCTCTTTCTCTGACTCTGGGACTATCCCTGCTTCCAAGGTATGTGCCCAATCATCAAACGAATCAGGACCTGACACATAACCCTCAGTCCTCTCTGCACCTTTGGCAATCCTTACAGCTCTCATGACTGCCTCTTGATCACGCAACGATTCTTCTTTGACTTCTATTGGTTCCTTGAACACCATCTTGAATAGACCACCAGGTGCGTGAAGATTTTGAAACTGAATTGGATCATCATCAAGTGGCATACTCGGCAGGCTTCTGAAAGTGCTCACAATAAACTTGTCATCTGCAAAACCGTTGACAATCCCGAACTCAGGGACATCAGGCACACCCCATATTCCAATAGGTCTGCCTGTTTTTTTCATAACACTCTTGATAGTTGAGAAATAATCCTTAGCCCTTGCTATTTGTTTGGCATCATCGCTTGGGCCATAATCTGGACCTTCCCAACTCTGTTCGATTTTCCAACCAAATGATGCCAAGCCTTCTGCAAAAATATTGAATGGTGCCACTGTTGGCGCGGAAGGACAGGTTTCACCCTTCGATGTATTTAGATGAAACGCATAACCCGAATAGCCTCCCACATCTACGAGATCTACTTCTTTTCCTATTGCCTTCAGAATACCTGTTGCAGTGGACAGATAAGAGATCCAAGCTGCAACGAATACAGCTTTGTCCTCTACCTCAAAAAATTCCATATGCATCCCATCCAGTCTAACCACAAATTGCGATTAGACCTAATATGATTTTAGAATTTGAGGTGATGATGTCTTTTACTCACTTAGTAATCATAGCCAACTCTACAATCTCAGGATGTTCACTTTCTTTCATGGCTTGAAAGAAGCTTGTTGTGGCCCCTCTCTTCTTCAACTCCCGCTCAATCCTGTTCATACAAACTGTAATGTTGATCACTGCATTTTTCATGGTGGCTAGACTAAGTCGTAAATCACCATCTGAACAGGTTGACATATCTCGTGGGGCACAACACTTGAACGACAGTTTCCTTTCCTTTACTTCGTCTTCCTTCACTTAGAGTCGACCTCATAGCTTTTTTATATCCAATATTAACAGAGAATATTAACTAATTAGCCTATCTTTTCACTATGCAAGCATACGAACACAAAAAGCTACAGGAAGCATACGATTCAATCGCTAGACATCTCACGCGTGGTTACAAAATTGGGGCTCGGGGCATATGATTCGATTACATTTCTTTGAAGGTAATGAGATTTTGTTACAGTTTGAATGTTCAAGGTATTTTCTTACTCCTTAGCTCTGAGTTATTCGATGTACCTTACCTTATCTCCAACTGATTCTTTCACAGTCCCAATCTCGTATAGCTCTTCCCAGCTCACCGATGTGCCACATACTGTGACGAAGTGTATAAATGAACTTAGCCAAACGCGATGCTTGCCACTTTCTGAAACCATCCTGCTCAAAAAACTCATCCTCTGAGAATGAAGATAGTTTCTTGTTGAGATTGTCTTTCGTTTCAGTGAGATACTCAAGCATATCCTTCTTGGTGATTCTAGATGTTGTCAAACTTGGACTCTCGCTTTTCCAATCAATCCCCTCGATTTTATATCCCCACTTGAAATCGTTGGGGGTATCGCGTGTATAGAAGTCCACCGTTTCTATGGTATGAAAGACAGTATTCGAGAAATACCAGACATTCATTCCCTCAGTTTCACTCCAAGGTATATCGATGCTCTCGATACACTCAGGCCATTTCTCATTAGGAACTTTTTCTATCGCTTGGACTAGCATCGCCCAACTTCGATCAAACTGATTTACCAGATGTTCTGCAATTCTGTTCATATCAATCCATCCTAATCTCTGAGTGCAACCCGATAGGTCACTACTTCTTTTTCCTTAAATATCTCAGACCATTGCTTCGAAGTAAGAATCTCTTTGAGCTTGTCCTTACCACCCTTCTTCATTCGTTCACTTGTATATACGATCTTGTCTACCGTGACAGGAATCTTGGGATTATCATACTCGTCTTTGTCATATTTCCGCATTGTGACTTCCAGGTAGTCATGAAGTGTTTCCAACTGCTCATCAATGAGTTTCTTCTGCTTAAGCAAATTGGCATACTCCTCGCAGATGTCTTTCATCTCCTCTTCGAACTTCTCATGAAGACTCATTTGTGAAACCTCTCCCCTTATAGGGCAGACAAGCGTTCTGAAAAATGATTGGAATGGGAGTTTGAAACAATGGAAATTCACACCATGAAGTACTATGGTTCTATTGCAGGAATATTAGCCCCAATTATATACGGGATTATCGTCTTTGGTCTTGGTATTTTTGAACCTGGCTTTAATCACTTGACTGATATGATGAGTTTACTCGGTGGAGTTGAGGGAATTCGTGGGTTTCTCTTCAATGTCGGTGTCATCGTCACCGGTCTGATGGTAATGATTTTCGCTGTTGGAATCAATTCTTCATTGAATGATGGTCAGGGTTCGAGGGTAGGATCTGGAATGCTGTTTATCGGAGGCATAGGGTTAGCAAGTGGCGGGATTTTCCATTGTGATGAAGGTTGTGCGAATTTTCTGGCGATGACCCCGATTGGAGTGATGCACTTGGTTTCAGCAGCGATAGGGGGTATGTTCACCGCACTATCACTGTTTGCTCTGTACTTCAGAATGAAACACGATGTCTACTGGAAGGCATATGGCTGGTTCACCCTTGCAATGGCCTTGCTAGGAAATGGGGCTGGAATACTCCTTTGGATTTCTTACCCAACTGATAGCCTGATTGAATTTCAGGGACTCATACAAAGACTTGGAATCATCTTTCCATTGATTTGGATTGGAACCATTGCAGGTTTGATGTTAAAGTCTGTTCGAGAGGAAAGTTCTGCTTCACATACTTCATAGTTAGAATCGCTTCTTCCTTTTTGGGTACGCTGCAAAGTGTTTTCTCTCTTTCATACTGATCCAATCGGTAGAATCGTCTATCTTACCAAGGGAATGCAGAATGTCATAACTAATCCATCGAGTAGCCTCTGGGTGAGGAGAATAATCCCACAATCCATATTGACCCTGTTGTTCTAGAATCCATTTGATGAGGTCATCCACACGTTGATCAGCTCGATTGGCTCCAACTTTTGAACAGAGGTCCAAAATTAAAGCAGAATCAAACTTGGCGTGATATGTGAGACCACCCCGATGCGGTTCTACTCCAATATAACGTGCCACATTGAATCCTAGGTTATTGCGGTCCCGCGTTTCTCTTCCCAGAAGATGGTCAAGTGCTTGGCGAGCTTCAATGCTATTCCTCCGTTTTGGATGGTATGCAAAACAGAGAAGGGATTGAGTGGTGTTTGTCCTGCAACCCCACTGCGAGTGAGAAAGTCTACGATATCCCGCAATTCTGACATAGACATCACCAGCCATTCCAGCTGGCCATGTGCCATCTTCATTTCGTTTATCCAAGAGCCATTCAAAGGCAAGCTCGGATCGAGGGTCCTCACCGAACCCGCACATCAGTAACCCCAGAAGCGGGATTGATGTTTGTACTGGAGACATTGTATATGGACCTCGATCGTATTCGAAATCAGAGACCCGCTCGGGTAGTGGCCAGGAGCCATCCTTCCTCTGTTTAGAATAGAGATACTCAGCACCTCTTTTGATAGCTGGGTGGTTTTCCTCAAACCCAAGATATCCCAGTCTCATGAGTGCCGCTGATGTCGCCCTCACTGATCCTCCGATTGTATATCCTGCTTGGTCGAGGTCCTTCCAGTTCCCTTTCCCCTTTTGTAGACTAAGGAGTGGTGCAACAAGTGGATCCTCCTTTCTCAGTGCCACAAGCTCCTTTACTTCATTGTCATCTGATTTGCGACCCAGAAGCTCTGTGAGGACGAGGTAACGAAGACTGGGAGACCTATCTGCTAGTAAGAGTGGCACCCAAGTCATGATATCCCCTCCAGGACCTCTTTTATGTATGGAGCTGTCGGTGTCTTCAGGTGTCTGAGTTCTCTTGGAGCACCTTCAGCAATTACTAGTCCACCTGCTGGACCTCCTTTAGGACCAAGCTCAATCAACCAGTCACATGACGCTAGGACATGAGGGTGATGCTCAATCACAAACACACTATTCCCAGCCGCGACTAATCGGTGTAACACCGCGATAAGGCGATTGACATCTTCAAGGTGCTGCCCCACAGTGGGTTCATCTAAAATGAAGAGTGAACCCCTCTGGCTCTTCTTAGTCAACTCCTGCGCAATCTTCAGCCTCTGAATCTCCCCACCGGAAAGAGTCCAGCTTGGCTGTCTAAGCACGAGGTAATCTAGTCCAACATCAAGTGCTGGTTTCAATTTCTTCTCAATCCGTTCATCGTGCTTGAATAATTCATAAATTTCTCTTAGAGTCAGATTGTTCAGCTCGGGGAGGGAATAGCCTTTCACCTTGACATCCCAAGCTTCTGGTGAACGACCACTTCCATCGCAAGCTTCGCAGAGTGAATAGACAGTCGGAAGAAATCCAAGGTCTGTCCTTAGACGACCAGCACCCTCGCATACGGAACAGGGTTGTGTTAGTTTCTTTTTATCCATCCCAAGAGCAATTGCATCCTCGCTTTCCGCGTAGACATCAACGAATGTTTTCGATATGCCCAAAGCGTGTCCTGGGTGATGAATTCCTTTTCGACCTTGGTCGAGGACCACTACTCTCTCAGGAGCATTTGTGATGCTATCATATTCCTCCGGTTGGGTTTCTTCATAAGCAACACTTGTTGTGAATTTCTTTGGAGCTATTGCACGAACAAGTGTATCGATGAGGAGAGTGCTTTTGCCAGAACCAGATACACCGCAGAATCCAACAAGAATGCCAAGAGGAATGTCGATGCTGATGTCCTGCAGGTTGTTGCCTTTAGCCCCAGTAATCTTCATCCAAGCGATAGGAGTTCGTGGTTCGGCGGAGAATTGGACCTTACTCTCTCCTCGCAACCATTTTGCAGTTATTGAATCACATCGAGCAACATCAGCTAGACTTCCTCTTGCGACAACTTTGCCTCCTTCATTCCCAGCAGCTGGACCCATGTCTATAAGATCGTCTGCCGCCTTAATGATGCCAAGATCATGTTCAACAACAATAGGAGTGTTGCCCTCATTTTTGAGTTCGATGAGAGCTTCAACCAGACTGTCCACTTCAGATGGGTGCATTCCTCGTGATGGTTCATCAAGAAGGATTGTTAGAGAAGTTAGTCCACTCCCTAGAAGGTTGGACAAGGCAACCCGTTGTGCCTCTCCAGCTGACAATGTCAATGCCTGACGATTGAGGTGAATATATCCTAACCCGACCTGTTCAAGAAATCTCAGACGTTTCAATGCAGTCTGAAGATTATCCGAGGTAAAGTACACATCTGACTCAGGAACCTTGATGTTGCTGATAAATTCCCTGAGCTCTGAAACAGGCATCATCTTCAATTGGTGCACATTACGACCCATGATTTTGAAAGAAAGTGATTCGTCTTTCAGACCTGTTCCCTGACATTTCTCACATGTGATTCGTGTGCTGAAGGTTTGACCAACATCCCAGTCATTGACAATTCGATAGAACCCCCACCATGCTTGTTTGCCTGTGACCATAGTCCTCTTTCCCCTGCGAGTCCCAAGATAAGAGAATTCTAATTTCTCAGGATCTCCGAACAGGAAAGCATTCTTTCCCGCCTCTGAGATTTCATTCCAAGAGGTCGATTGAGGGTCAAACCCATACTTATTTCCAAGAGAAACTAGTAGACCAGCAGCAGCGCTCTTAGGGTCGCAGAAATACTTTCCAGGATAGTAGCCAGGAGAGTACATAGCTCCTTTGCACAATGGTTTGTCGGGTGCAATAATGAGTTTCTCTACTGCTGGTATGTTCTTTGTTCCTACTCCACTGCACTCACTGCATGCAGCGTAATAGAATGTGGGTGAGAATGAACGAGGGCTTGCGAGTGGTTTTACAGTACCACACTTAGGACAAACCCATTTTTCTTTTCGATCCATTGGTGATCCGCAGTCAAGACATACTCGCTCAGCGATTGAAGCGAAGAGAACATCGATGTGGTTAGAAATCTCAGTCACTGTCCCGACTGTAGACCGACTTAGGTACACAGCCCACCATCCAGCGCCTCTTCGCCTTCTTGATGAGATTGCTACAGAAACCCCTAGACCAGTCACACTATCAACAGGCGCTTCAGGTCCTTCGCTGGTTCCCTGACGCTCGTAGACTGATAATGACTCGAGGAATCTTCTCTCAGCCTCTGCCTGAAGCACATCACGAACTAGAGAGGACTTGCCAGATCCTGAAATTCCAGTAACCACAGTGAGCTTAGATTTGTTGATATCCACACTTACTGACTTCAGGTTATTTGCTCGAGCGTTCTTAATGGATATCACATCTGCGAGGACATTTGTCTTCCCTGGTTGTTTTCTTGGCTTCACCTTTTTCTCATCTGCGAGTGCTTGTGCGGTGAGAGAATTGTCGACTGCATGAATTCCTGAAGGCGGACCGCTGTATAGCACCTCTCCACCTACTGGACCTCCCCCAGGACCTAGGTCTACAACCCAATCCGCAGACCTAATGATGTCTGTATTGTGTTCTACAACAACAATTGTCGCCCCCTCTTTGACAAGTCTGTCAAGCACCGATAGTAGACCAAAAAGGTCGTCTGGATGGAGACCTGTGGAAGGTTCATCTAAGATTAGAAGCTTTGACGAGAGAGACCTCCTACCCAGATACTTGGCTAACTTTACCCGCTGAGCTTCTCCGCCAGAAAGGCTTGGTGAGCTCTGTCCCAACCTTAGGTAACCAAGGCCGATGGTCACAAGTGCTTCTAAAATACTCCTAGCCGACCGTCTCTTGGTCTCAGAGAGTCGCATATCTTCGGAAAGAATGGAATGAACATCGGTGATAGATAGGCTGTAGAAGTCAGCGATGGATAACTCACGCTTTCCGAACTTGACTCTTGATTGAAGGACCTCTTCCTTGAAGCGTTTCCCTTCACAGTCTGAGCAGGTTATCCAGATTGATGGGAGGTATCGCATCTTGATCTCGACAGCTCCCATCCCGTCACAAGTTGGGCAGGCGCCCTCAGGTCTGTTGAATGAGAAGTGTGAAGCTGAAAGGTTAGTTTCTGATGCATAGAGGTCTCTCACAATGTCTGAAAGTTTTGTGTATGTGCCAGGATTAGACCGGGGATTCTTGCCAATAGGTTTCTGGTCCACAAGCACTGGTTTGAGTTTCTTTCCCTTGATTGCCTTACATCCA
>JBHLOX010000265.1:0-2748 GCA_048940045.1 Promethearchaeota archaeon | reverse complement strand
TTTTGGTTTTTCCAGACGATATTACCTCGTGATAGGTAGTTCCTGAATAATGCTCGACATTGCTTTCTAACGGTGCTAAACAAGTTCTTGTATCGTCTACGTTGTGATGACCGGATTCCCCATCTTTCCAGTATGAACCTGTTTGCTAAATTGTTGCTAGATACCAGAATCGATGTTCTCCTCTCTGCATTTCTCTGAGCATTCTCTCTAAGCATCTTTTGTAGACAATCCGGAATGCTTGCCAGAACTGATGTTGTGACTTCTGGCTCTCGAAATGTAGAGTCTTCACTGTCCAATTCACTCATCTCTCAACTCTACTGACTCCCCCTCTAATTTGAACACCACGAAACCAAGGGATAATGAAAGAAAATCGCGGCTTGATGGCAACTATTATAAGGTATCTCCAAGACGCGAACAAGCCTCAGACCAGTCAGATGAGGTGATAGACCATGTCCGAAGAGTATCGACATATCATCCGAGTGTCAGGTAGTGACATTGATGGACAAGAAAACCTACTACAAGGACTTACTCGTGTTAAAGGAGTTGGCCTTAGGATGTCCAGAGCAATTATCACACAGCTGAAGATGGACCCATCACAGCGATTCGGCTATCTAACTGATGCACAGATTAAGAAGATTGAGAAGATAATCAAGGACCCTGTAGCCTCTGATTTTCCTAACTGGTATGTAAATCGTCCAAGAGATAGAATGAGCGGCAGGATGCTACACCTGACTGGTTCTGATCTTGACTTTGCTCACAGAAGCGATATTGATCGACTTCGTAGAATAAAGTCCTGGCGGGGTATACGTCACTCACTTGGTCTAAGAGTGAGGGGTCAACACACCAGGACGACTGGACGTGGTGGAATGGCTGTAGGAGTTTCAAGGAAGAGGATTGCAGCGAGGTCTGGATGATGGGAGATCCACGAAAGCAAAAGAAGAAGTATGTTGCTCCTAAGAAGCCATTTGACAGTGATCGATTCGAGCAAGAGCTACAACTGATTGGTGTCTATGGGCTGCGAAACAAGAAGGAGCTTTGGAAACATAAAACGGAGCTCTCAAACTATCGTAGACAGGCTCGTAATCTTCTGGCTCTTCCAGTATCTGAGAGAGAGTTACAAGAGCGAGAGCTGGTCAACAAACTCGCTCGTCTTGGGATTCTGACTACCGAACCTACACTTGACCATGTTCTGGACCTTACCATGGAGAATATTCTTGAAAGACGATTACAGACAATCGTTTTCAGGAAAGGACTCGCAGCCTCAATGCATCATGCTCGACAACTTGTGACTCATGGTCATATTGCCCTTGATTCAGCAAGAGTCAACACACCCCAGCGACTGATTACCAGTAACGAGGAAGACAGAATTCAATACACTACAAAGTCAGCACTCAATGATGCTTCACATCCTGCCCGGATTGCCGCATCCGACGCTGCAACAAGGGTTTCTGGAGTGACTCTAGAAGATGCTGACGATGCTGAGATTTCTTCCTCCTCTGATACTGAGCCTTTGACAAATGAGGATTTTACCCCTGATGGAGGCGAGTCAATTGAGTAAAGAAGAACGTGACAAATGGGGTATTGCTCATATTTTCGCCTCATACAATGACACAATAATCATGATTACTGACATTACTGGTGCTGAAACACTTGCTAGATACTCTGGTGGTATGATGGTAAAGGCTGACAGAAACGAATCATCCCCACATGCAGCAATGCAGGCCGCTTTTCAGGCAGCTCGAGAAGCCAAAGACAAGGGTATCTATGGAATACACATCAGAGTACGAGCTCCTGGTGGTCATGGTCCGAAGACTCCCGGTCCTGGTGCACAAGCTGCTATTCGTGCACTAAGCAGGGCTGGACTACGAATTGGCATTATTGATGAAGTAACACCAATGCCACATGATGGTACAAGGAAGCCTGGTGGTCGTCGAGGCAGAAGAGTCTAAACAATCCAGATGACTCAATGATTATTTCCACTTAGTGGCTATGCCATTTGGCAGTGAGGCCCTTTGGCACACCGTTATTTCTTCTATTGACCCTGATTTGTGGTCTTGTTAGATGCCGTTGAGCTCGTGCTGGTGGCAGATACAAACGAGTTTCTAGTTCTCTCTCCAGAGGTGTTTCTACTTTGGTGATCTCCAAATCCTTGTAACCACACTTCACACATTTGTACCCTTTGTCATGTCCTGCGCTTTTCATTCTCTTTCCGCATACTGGGCATTGAGGATTTGCAAACTCAGACACCTCAGTAAGTTCGATAACTTCGAATCCTTCCAGATTCAATGTGAGATCGTGAGTTCTGGAAGCAGGGCGGACTCCTGCATTGACTTTAATCCGGTCCCCCACTACTAGCTTCATCACAATTTCTCGAAATTCACCTGAAGGCTCATAGGCTGCACAATCAATCCTACCATCATCATCTGCGATTGCGAAGATTGTGTGTCCTCCCTCAATCATTCTGGGGTCACTCACTACTCTGCCCGAAACCACTGCAGCCATGTAGGGTCTCAGGTTCTTTATCTGTACTGAATGCTTTAGGTGTTCCCCAGTTCCTTGGTTTGACCGGAACACCATCCATCGGTTCACTTGCTGTCTGCTTGTTATTTGCTTACCAGCCTCAATTACATCAACCGCAGATTCTCCTCGAACCCCGAAGAGGACAGGGTCAGGACCATGGGGCTCAATCAATATCCTGTTAGTTGAAGGGTCCAAATTAGAGAAGACTCTGTTTCCCATTTTTCTATC
>JBHLOX010000264.1:0-2753 GCA_048940045.1 Promethearchaeota archaeon | reverse complement strand
GTTCCAGTAACATCGAGGACTCCTGGCACGACAATGTGTGCCTCATACCATACTGATGGAGCTTGATGTCCAAGATGGGGGTCCCCAGCAACAATAGGCATTCCTGTATCTGACTTGGAACCATTCACCGCCCAATTATTACTACCAACGAACTCCATATCACCAAACGGTTTGATGACATCATTCATCATCCTAATAACGGCTTCCAACTTGTCCTGAGGAATTATTGCCTCCTCAGCCAATGTAATGCCAGAGGATTGATCAGGAATGTATGATACTGGAACCTTACCGGGTCCGAGTGGATATTCTGCAAGACTGAGATTATACTGCTCCTGAATTATCGGGATGGTATTGGGCATTACATCAGGAAGGAGATCATGATACATAGTGTCATTGTCGAGTGATTCTCGCCACCATAGACGCTCGAAGTCCAGTAGTCCTCCAGCAAGACCCCATGCCAGCATCTTGGCATTTATCATAACATCCACAGGTGTCCAAGGCTCAGGTGTGTATCCTAGCACCTTGAATTCCATCGGCATGGTCGCACTTGTAAGGGAGTTGATGAACACATTTGCACCTGCAACCTCTGCATAGATGCCATTAAGCGCATCTTGAACATCAGGGTCAGATGCTGCGTTTGCTTCCAGCCAATCAAGTGAATCTTGAGCTGAACGTGCGAGGCCAATTGAACGGTAGAACTTGTCGGAGTCTATAGCACCCGCTCTCGCACCACCCACTATCTCGCTGATTCGTCCAGCTGCAAAAGCATTCTGCATCGTAATCTGAAACAGCCGATCTCTCGCATGCATATATCCTAGTGCCATCATAGCATCATAGGTGGACTCTGCATAGATATGGGGTATTCCCAGATGGTCGATAATCACCTCGACCTCGGCATCCAGACCTGCGAGTTTGATTGTTTGATCACCTGGCTCAGGAGCGCCGTTGTCGAAGATTCCACCAATGGGTTGAATGATACCTAATCCACCAAACAGTGGACCAATTGGCATTGTCAGAATTATAATCAACGCAATTGGACCAATGAGTGAGAGGAGAAAGTTCACACCCTTCTTTTTCATCATTTTCTCTCCAATTATTTGTAGTATAATTCAGATGTAAGATACGGATCTCCCTTTAAGCATTAGGAGAGAATTTTCCTGAAGAGTAATTAGCTATATCGAAATGTCTTCATAATCGAGGACTCCTATTTGTGCTATCATCTTCCATTCATCTTGAACCTTAGAATAAATCTTGCAGGTTCTACCCATCCATCGGTTATCATTTCCTGATTCGTCACGCCAGAGAGTATCAATGTCAACAACAGCGAAAGCACCATCTTCCTCTTTAGAAACCTCGATTCTCTTAATGGTGCGAATGTTGTGAACAAGTTCATATGTGTCGAATAGGTCTTGCCAACCTCGACGCCACCGCTCAGCATCGTATCGACCCCATTCTATCACCCAGTCCATAGGGTCATGCGCCTTTGAATCAGGAGGCCACGGCCAAACCATATCTGGATGAAACACAGTAAGCAACAAGTCGACATCTTGTGTGTCCCATGCTCGAGTTTCCCTATTGACAATCTCCTCAATCTCGGCGACAACCGTGTCCATTGTTTCCACCAAGAAACCACACAGAGATTGAAGTGCCTTTAAAGACCATGCTGTGGAAATCCCGCTTCATCTCTTCAAAAGAAATCCTTGTACTCCAAAATCAGTCACTTTACACTAGAGCGAATTTGGTACGCTATATCCAGAATGAAGGGTATCGAGAAGAGTATAAAATACGGTAAATAGAATTGGAGTGCAATCAATCCTGGAATCACTGGAGATGGTTCATACCACACTGGAGCGAGAAACTGGCTCATAAGATATAGGAAATTAAGTAGAAACCAGACAAGAAAGATGCCAACCATCCTCTTTAGACGTGTGTCTTTCTTCTGTTTGTTTCTAGCATAGAGCATCCAGAACAAAGTACAGAGTAGAAAAAGAGGGAAACCAATGAAACAGAATTGGGTGACTATTATGTCCATGTATATCCAACAATAATGATATCCCTACAGTTTCTAAAATCTATTTTCACCCCAGTAACCCTACCAGTATATCGACGAGAGGCAAACGTTTTCTGTGATATACACTGCGAAGTATGAGATTGTGACAACCATGGCTAAGACAGAAACCTTTCGAGGTAGGGACTGCAAAGGAAAAACGGATCGAGGACCTCGAAAAGAAGCGATTGAAGAGAGAAGAAGATACGATGAGGGGTTGACTGAATAGTCCCCCTCCATCTTTTTCCTACATTATAGCCGCCATTAGGGCTTTCTGTGCGTGCATTCTGTTGCCCGCTTCATCAAAGACAATGCTCTGAGGTCCATCAATTACCTCATCAGTGACCTCCATGCCACGGTCTGCAGGAAGACAGTGCATATAGATTGCTTTTGATGTCAAGTCCATTTTGGCTTGATCACAAATCCACGACTCATTCTTGCGAGCGTATTCTAAAGCCAGTTTCTTGTCTGGCTCGGGAGGACCACCCCATGGACCTGGAAGTGCAGCTCGGGCTGTCCAACTCTTAGGATAGACCACATGGGCCCCCTCAAATGCCTCTTCCATATTGTCAGTTTCCTCAAAACTTCCACCATACCGGTCAGCATTCTGCTTGCAATATTTGATTATATTGTCCTCAAGCTCGAATCCCTTTGGTCGTGCGAAAACAACATCCATCCCCATCTTGGTGGCACTCAAAACACAGCT
>JBHLOX010000263.1:0-2765 GCA_048940045.1 Promethearchaeota archaeon | reverse complement strand
ATCACTGTCTTTTCCCAGTCAGAGAGTAACGGGAACTGGATGTCATTTGCCTCCTTGAACCCTTTATGGCTGAAAATGCCATCTACGGAGATCCCCAAGACATTGGCTCCCAAGCTGTTGTAGTCTGTCAGCATGTCTCTGAACGTACAGAGTTCCTCCTGACACACAGAAGTGAAGTCAGCAGGGTAGAACACAAGCACTACAGGTCCTTTCTGAAGCTCTTCACTCAGAGTGACACTCCTTCCAGGAGCTTCCCAGAGTGTAAAATCTGGAGCTTTGCTACCAACTTCTAAACCTGACAAGAAAACACCTCACCAGAAACATCTCCTGAATTGATTATTAAAAATTAAGATGTCACTGCATCTCTTCATTTGATCTTATAGTTCATATAACTAGCAACAAAGGCTGTTGCAATCGCTGCTGCATTCACTCCTAGAATGTAGACATAGAGTGAATCCAGAAACGCAAATGTGGCCAACCAAGATGGAAGACTTCCTGCGTCTGCAAAACCAAATGGTGCAAAGTAGAACAGGAAGAATACGCAGGTCAAGAGACCAACGCCCACAAACGCAGGCATGTCTGTGTAAGAACGTGCAAAGGCTGAGAGTCTGCCAATCCAGGTCAATTGACCTCTCTGACGTTTACGTGTCCTTCTCTTTGACACGATAAAAGCCCAGCGATACATGGCCTCAGCCATGAGTATGTATGAGCCTCCAAGTACAACCATAACCCCAATGGAAACAAGGATCTGAAGCTCTGCACTCAGGACGCTCACGTAGACCTGTGCATGCCAGATAATGGGTATCTGGACAAAACCTGCGATTCCCAGAAACATCAGGATAAGACCCGGTTTACTGCCTCGTCTCCACCATACTGCAAGGCTCATCATTCTCACCTAGCTTGTGACTGACCGCTCAGGTTTGAGTCTGTACTTTAAGGTTTTGGAACGATGACTACAAACGCAGAGACACTAATTTGAACCACTCTCCATGGTCCTCATACTGATGTTGATTGAACCCTACATCGGTGACCAACTCTAATACTCTGGGAAGTGTCTGATTCTGTCCCCCCCTCATGCCATATCCTGTCCTAGAGAGAGTTCCATCAGGGAAGGTGAAAGTGCCCCAGAAAATCAGACTCGCACCCGAATCTGGAATGTGACTGGCCAGTATCGAAAGTCGACCCCTCTTCTTAAGGACTCGATAGGCTGACTCAAGGACAGTCCTCTTTGTGTTCCAGTCACTCATATAACCCAGTGAAAACCACAGAGTCACGATGTCGAAGATCTCATCTCTGAAACAGAGATTCCTACCATCTGCGACAAACCAGTTTGTTGAATGTCCATGAATCTGGGCCTCTCTGATCTCACTCAATCTGATGTCTAATGCGCAGACCCTATCACCCTCAATCCTTGAAACGAGTCCCTCTCCTCCTCCGCCAATGTCCAGAATCAGACCATCATAATCCAATCTTTCGAGTTTGATTTTTTGTTCAGGAGTTTCGATGTGAGTCTGAGATTCTGTCATAGGTTAATCCTCCTGTGCCTCTTCCACAAAATCAGCCAACTCTTCAAGTCTCTTATTCAAAATCTCTCGGATTGACTCATCCATGTCTTTTCCTCATGGTGTGCTATCAGGTGTTTCCTTGAAAATACTCCTCTCTTATGAAGAGTCTGGAAAGTAAATCTGATAAACTGTCATGTGACATTCTATTCAAAGGTGTGATTGTTTTTGGAAGAAGACGAGCCTGACCTCGAAACAGCCTTCAAGGTTGTTGCGATCATGCAGACAATCACTGAGGACCTTGATGAGGAGGGAAAAAGGGCCTGGCGTAAGATGCTTGGACTTGCACCAACGATTGAAAATGCAGAGAAAAAAGAGAAGAAGCAGTCCAATGACTGAACTGCTACATTATTCATTTATCCCAACGTCTACCAGCCCTTCTTGCGTGGATTGGAGATTTTATATAGGGTGTCCAATATATCGGACATCCAATATCTGGTGACTTCTATGAGAAAGACATCACCACTAACATCCACTAACAGTCGCTCTGCTACCACTGGAACATCCTCTCAAGATGAGAGCTTCTTCGAGGTCGTCAGACGAAGAAGAAGCATTCGAAGGTATCAGGACAGCGAGATTCCAGACGAACACATTCGTCAGATGATTGAAGCAGCTCGATTGGCGCCCTCCACAAATAATACACAACCCTGGCAATTCGTATCAGTAAAGGATCCTGATACAATCAGACTGCTTACTCTTGTTGCTGGCAATCAACGATTCATCAAGGGCTCAAAAGTAGTGATCATCGCCCTTGCAAATAGGGCATCCTCATGTTGTCCTGGCAACCCATCAATGTGGCATGTGCTTGACACCATGATTGCAACAGAGCATGTTGTTCTGGCTGCAACCGCTCTTGGATATGGATCATGCTGGGTGGCAATGCTTGATTCCCGCCAAAGCCAGCAGATCGCAGCTGTGAAACAGGCTCTTCGAATTCCCGAATCTGCTGACATTGTTGCACTGGTGACGCTAGGAGTTGCAGACGAAATTCCCCCTCCAAGACAGACCAAGGAGCTGAGCGAAATAGCCTTCTCCGAGGCATATGGTTTCAGTCTGAATGTGTAGAATCTGAGGGGCTCAAAGGATGAAGGAAGGGATCAAAGGAAACATACTCGGTCCTCTACCGGTTGCACTAGTTGGGGCTCTAGTGGAAGGCAGACCAAACTATCTTGTGATTGGCTACATCTCGCCATTCAATTTCGG
>JBHLOX010000262.1:0-2770 GCA_048940045.1 Promethearchaeota archaeon | reverse complement strand
GAAAATCGTGGTTACTCAATGCTTCACAAGATTAGTCGCGAGGACTATGAACAGGGTGTTCGAGATTTGAAGGCTGCATTCTCCACTGGCGAGGAATTAACTTATTCAGCAGGATACACCTTTATCTGGGCAACTAAGGGGTGAACCTTACTCCACAATAATCTCTATAGTGCACTTACTCTCCAGGGTTCCTCTGAAGATCTTGCTGACAGTCAGACTTGCTTTGCCTATTCCTATTGTTCGAAAGAACCATAATCCCCTCTCTGCATCTCCACCTGTCCAATCGTGATACTTCATCTTCTCTGGATGAAGGTACTCAGTTTCAGTACGAATATGTTTGAGAATGGACTCATCACCTATTTCGAACTCCATGTTTTCTCCGACAGAACCATGACGGAAGAACTCAAAGGACACTAATTCATCCTTCTTTAGTTTTACAACATCTCCATCCTGTCTACACTCAATCCTCGTGGCTTCTTTATCATCCGGTTTCATACTATCACCTACTCACCAAGCCGCTGTGCAATTGACTTCCTTCCCCCTATTCTCCGATACACAATAAAAGCTATAACCAACCCCGCCAAACCACCTGCAACGATTACGATTAAAATGAGGGTTTGCATCTGGAATCCGCCGCCTACAAAAGTTGGCATTCCTGGATACCAGTGCACGAAAATGACATCAATAATATCATTCCCTAGAATCGTATACCTGTGCCTGAGATAGCTTAGAGTGCCATTCTCCTTCTCGTATCGCATCTCAACACGAACTGAGATGTCACTTCCTCCAGAACCAGTGATTACACCAGTTCCAATGGTCCCCCATTCATCCTCTGTGTCCACTAAAGTCAGACCTGCAGTTCCTGTGATGTTCTCAACTTCATCCAAGAACTCCCAGTCATTTATTGGAATCACTAGACTTGTCATGTCTGTCATGATTCCAACAGAATCATTTTCTCTCAACAATTCGCAATAGGAACGAGGAATCTGTGAGGACTCGTTGATTAGGGCTTCAATCGTATCCAAGTAACCTATCTTTAGGATGACCTTCTGTCCCGGTTGAATCTCGGTAAGGAATGGAAGCTGGGATTCTATGAATGCTTTGCTATTGCTGTCAGCATAGAAGGCTCTTTGCAGAACATATATGAACTCCTCTCCTACGTCTACTCCCCACTCAAGCGTGTGATTTGATTGTGCAAGAATGGGGACAAACGTTGGTGTTATGAGAATTACCATGAACACAGTCAAGGCAAGGAGTCTAAGTTTCATCTCACTCAACAAACCTGTCCTTTGATGTAATGAAGGTATTCATCCCTGAAAGGATTTAGAGTATCTCCAACAACTCGTTGATATGACCGATCACCACGGTGTCTGAAGTAATCTTCTCCTCCTCCTCAGGATCACACCATGTCAGTAGTACCGGGATCATTCCTGCACGTGTGGCAGCAATCACATCAGTTTCAACAATGTTGCCAACATATACACACCTGTGAGGATTGACCTCCATCATGGCTGCGACCTTCACAAGGAGGTATGGAGATGGTTTTTTGTAACCTGGAGTATTTGTATACTCAACTGCATCGAACAGGTGAAGAATTGCTGAATCCTCCAGAAGAGGTCTTGGGTCTGCAAATCTGTTTGATGCGACTGCAAGCTTGAACCCTCGGTTCCTCAGCTCTTCAAGCCCTTCTTTGCAGCCCTCCACAATCTCTGGGCTTGCAATATCATGGAACCGGTCCCATTGTTTCTGATAGTCTAGGATTATCTCCTCTCGATCTTTTATTCCTAGGGCTGCGAGGAGCATACGGTCATACTCAATCCACATTTCTTGGTTCGGCATCCAGTGGATGTCGACATCATTCTTCACCATGTACTTGTGCAACCACTCATCAGGTCCTTTGATTGCCTTCAAAATCGCCTCATCAGAAAGGTCATACTCCTCTCCAAATCCCACGCCACTCAAGAAATCTCGAGTGAGGCCACACATGTCAGAAACCGGTCTATATAGAGTCCCCCCAAGGTCAAATATTATGGCCGAGATGTTCTCCAACTTCATGACTTTTGGACATCACACAAACACACTCTTGTATCCATCGCAAGATGCTTTGTCAGACATCTCAACTCTTTTCAGTGAAAAATCGTGTGGAAGAGTGACGAATTATGGACCCTACTGACGCATCCTTGAGAGAGGTCGATAGACATCTAGAAACTAATCCAGATGATGCGTCCGCTTGGAATGCAAAAGGAGTTTTTCATGCGCAGAAACGTGAGTTCGGAGAAGCCCTCCGTAGTTTTGACAGAGCACTACAACTTGATCCAAACCTAGGACCTGCTTATACCAATCGGGGTAGGGTTCTATTGGCACTTGGTCCAGAGAAGGCCAATGGTGCACTCCGAGCGTTCAATCGTGCATTAAAGCTCACTCCGAATGATGTCCAAATCATATATGACAAAGCCTCAGCGCTCCATGCATTAGGCAGAACTGAGGAAGAGCTCGAATGTGTTCGAAAAATCAGTGAGCTCGCTCCTAATGAGTGGGGTGTGTGGGTCCGTGTTGGTGATATTGAGCTGGAACTTGGTCTGTTCGAGCCAGCAATCAAGAGTTTCGACACTGCTCTTGGCTTGAAAGATGACTTGGCTCCTGCATATATTCGAAGAGCAATTGCCTTTGGGATGCTAAAGCGATGGAAAGAGGCAATCAAGTCTGCTGAAACTGCCACCAAGCTCGATCCAGACAATGCAGAAGCTTGGCTTATTCGTGGTGATGTTCA
>JBHLOX010000261.1:0-2779 GCA_048940045.1 Promethearchaeota archaeon | reverse complement strand
AAAAAAAGAAAGTAGAGAGACCGATTTGCGGTCTCTTGATAGTAGTTTACTGACTTTCTTCCATTAGGAGTCCCGGCAAGAGAATCAAAAATCCTGGTAGGTTAAAGCCCATTAGCAGGCTGATGATACCAAGAATAGTGAATCCGGTTCTATGTGCACCTGGATTCTGTCGCCAAATGTAGATGATTGCGAGATAGATTACCTCAACGCCAACTAAGGCCCACAATGCAAGACTGATGGCAAATGGGTAGTCTTGAATGAATGCCAGGATTGTGGGGTCAGTGATGAATGACGCTACATCTATGAATGCGACGGCAATGGTATATCCAATCGCCGCGGCTGCCATCACTATAATGGTGAGGATAATGAAGATTATAGCGAACCACAAACTCCTCTGAGCAGTTTCTGTTTTCATTTTCATATTCTCCATAGGTAGAGATATACCCTACCAGAATCGTTGCATACAAGCTCCCGACTATATGAATCATTCCACAGAAATTACAACTTTTCCAAGGGCAAGGCCCTCCTCTAGATACCTGAGAGCTTCAGGAACCTCGCTTAAGGGGTAGACTTTATCTATTACAGGCACAACTTTGCCAGCTTCGAATAGTTCTGCCAGGAACTCATAATCTTCCATTGGATCCCTATCTATGGGATTGATACCATAGTTCCTACTCCCCATCCTTGAAACCAATGGACCAAGAATCATTGCTCGAAAGAGAGCTCGCCTGTTTCCTCCGACTATTACTAACATCCCATTGGGATTCAATGTTCGTCTATAGGAACGCAATGAACGACGTGCCACAGTGTCAAGAATCAGGTCGTATCGCTCCCCAGTTTTTGTGAAGTCTGTTTCCATGTAATCAAGGACGTGATCTGCACCTATTGATTTCATCATCTCAAGTTTTATCGCACTGTCAACGCCAGTAACTTCAGCTCCGTAATATTTCGCGATCTGGATTCCAAATGATCCCATGCCACCCCCAGCCCCATTAATCAAGATCCTGTGTTCTGGTTGAATCTCTCTTTTCCCACGTAGACTCTGTAGAGCGATGATGCCCGATTCAGGATAGGTCGAAGCTTGTTCGAAAGACATGCTGGCTGGTTTCAGTGCTAGTACCTTTTCCAGTGCACATGCATATTCAGCGAAGGCACCATAACCATTCGGGTACAAAAGATCCCCCATAACTTCATCACCTGGCTGAAATTTCGTGACATTACTACCAACCGCCTCCACTGTTCCCGCTATGTCGGTTCCGAGAATCTTGTGTTTTGTCTTAAGAGGACCTCCAAGGCGGGATGCCCACGAACCTCTCAAAGCTTCGAAGTCAGATGCATTTAGAGAAGCTGCTTTGACTTTAACTAGAACCTGATTGGCGTTGGGAGATGGCTTTTCCGCATCATTGTATTGAAGGACTTCTGGACCTCCATATTTTGAAATTACTATTGCTTTCATGAGCATTCTCTCTCGTGTTTTATGATGGCATCACTATTACAGGTGCATGAGGGTACAATAACCAAAATCCCAAGATTAGTTCGAAAATCCAAATTAGCAGTCCCCCCAGGTTCCATAGAGCTTTGAAGTTGGGTCTTACACGTTGTACACCGTTACCGAAACCATAGATGATGCTAGCAACAATTCCAAACCATCCAATTATTGTCAACCTTGGCCATGTTTCATAGACAACAAACACTATCGAATATGCGAGTGTCCCAATGGAGAAAAGGATCTGTGAAAAAGAAAAGATGGAGTTCTTTGATTTGAGAATGGCAAGAGCTGAGCCGCTCAATGCTTCCTTCTCAGCACCACTGGAACCTTTGTATTGCTCTGCGATATTGAGAAGTCCGAGGTATTTCCTCTTATTGTTAATTTGAATTAAACCTTCTACGCCTCGAGCGACCAGCCATACAAATCCAAGCATTAGGTTGAACGAACTGAAAGCAATGAAGAGTGAAATAGCCAAAGCAACAATTATGGAATGTTCTAGGACCACCAACAAAGTACCCGTTTTGAATTTCTTTGAATCCTCGTTGATCTTTTGCAGTTGTGCTTCCGGGTCAAGTTCACTGGATATTTCATAACCATATCTCGAACTTGCCAGTACCAAGACTACAATAATCAACAAGAAAAGAAAACCAGAGATTTCGACAAACATGACCATTCACTCAAGATGAATGGATTGGTGTCATTTAAAGATGGCCAAAAGTGATGACTAGCATTCTCAATCTCCCAGCACTCAGTACAATCTGAATCGGTTTTTCTAGATCCGATTTTTACACTTCTCAAAGAGATCAATATCCTTGCCTATCACCACTTTCATGCACTTACAGATTAATTTGTTGAGATTCACACTGGAGTCGGGAAACTCATTATTACAAATGTGCTCTCTCGGATGAAATTCCCCGCGGTTTCAGAAAATACAACTATTGCAAAGTTGTGAACACCGGGTGAAGCCTCATCAATTACATAAGTCAGCGATACAGAATAATAATCGTATGTATCTTGACCCTGATAAGGTCCAACACGTGTAAATGGACTCGCGAGTCGAACACCATCCATTGCGAAATAGAACAGAATATCAGCAAAGGAAGCAGGATCGGGGAGAACTCTTGCAGATGACGTAAAACTGAGATAGAGAGAAACTGGAGTACCTATCTCCAGAGATATATTCATATTTGGCACAACTTCGTAGACTAACTCTGTAGGAGTGAAAATAGTCTCATTTGATGAATACCAAAATCCTTGAGGACTTTGAGAGTTCACCTGGTCTTCTACACT
>JBHLOX010000091.1:0-11218 GCA_048940045.1 Promethearchaeota archaeon | reverse complement strand
CCTAAGTCCACAAAATATGCACTGTAGCCAGCAACTCTTACAATTAAATTCCTATACGAGTTTGGATTATCTTGCGCCTCAAGAAGAATTTCTGGGTCAATCATGTTGAATTGAATATGCATTCCACCAAGTTCTACGTAAGAGGTCAGAAGGGAAACAAGAGATTCCAAACCACTCTCTCTCTCTATAAAACTAGGGTCTAATGCCAGTGTGAAGGCAACTCCATTGGGATAGAGTGTATAATCAATATTCGTGACTGAATTAAGAACTGCAGTCAAACCCTTTGAAGGAGCTGATATTGCAGGTGAAACACCATTACTCAGAGGAGTTGATGGTAGTCGCCCACTAGGCAACGCACCTGTGAACAGACCAAACGCTACGTGTGTGGTCACAGAGTACATGCCAGAGATGAATGATCCACCCCTGATGTTCTTGTATTTTTCTACCTCTTCACTATATATACGCGCCACGAGTTGAGCATAGTCGTCCACAAATTTCTCATCATTACCGTACTTTGGGGCCTTATTTTGCAGTAGCTGCCTGAGTGGCTCATGATCTTCGAATCCATCTCTCAGAGCAGCTATAAGCTCACTCATGCTTACCTTCTTCTCCTTGAAGACAATCTGGTCTATTGCTGCGAGAGAGTCAGCAACATCAGCCAATCCAACTCCCTGAACTCCGGTAAAGTTGTACCTTGCAGAACCAGTTGTGATATCTCGACCGTTTTCAAAACAGTCCTCTACGCAAAGTGAGAGCAGAGGGGTTGGCATCATTTCCATATTCAGTTGTTCGAAAGAGTTGGAGCCCTCTGCCATGAGTCCCACCAAGTATGAAACCTGTTTTTGAAATGCTTGAATAACCTCATCAATTGATTGCCACTTTAAGGGGTCGCCTGTCTTGAAACCAAGTTCTGACCCCAATAGTAGAGTTTCACCGTTATTCAACGCAAGCTCCAAGCACATAGCGAGATTGAAGAGTGCAGCATCTGACGATGTGAAACTGTTGCCAAATGGGGCTAACTCCACACATCCAACAGTGGCGTAGTTCATTGCCTCCTCTTTTGGTATCCCTTGTCTTTCCCATGCTTTGACAATTGTTTCATCGTTGAAGATTGCGATATTATTTGCACCCGCGGCAATAACTGCTGCAATCTCTCTCATGAGATGTGGCGGACTATCTTGATGAATCCTGACATGGACATTGGGTAGAGGAAGTCCAACATTCTTCGTAGCCTCCAGAATCAGGTAGGTCATGTCGTTTGTCGCATCATTTCCTTCTCTATCAATACCACCTATCGTCACTGCTTGCGTTGTCAATAACCCCTCAAAATACATCCCGGTGAAGTTATCAAATGCTGGGACATGCTCATTTGTCTTAATCCAGAGCATTTCAACAAGCTCTAATGCTTCTTCCCTAGTCAGATTTCCCGATTTAATATCGTTCTCATAAAATGGTTGAAGGTATTGATCAACTCTTCCCATTGAGATTGCTTGACCATCATAGGTTTCGATGGTGAGAGCAAGGTGAGTGAATCTAATGAACTGAATGGCCTCATGAAAGTTCCTTGGTGGTTTCGCAGGAACCTGTTGACAAATCTCAGCAATTCTCTCGAGCTCTTTCTTTCTGTTGGTGTCACTCTCTTCCCTAGCCAACCTCGCTGCTCTTTCAGAATATCGATTCGCGAATTGAATTATTGCATTTGCCACGACTTTAGCGGCTTTGTAAAAGTTGATCTTATTGAGAAACTCCGTATCCGTTGCTTCATTGTACTCTCCAATGTGTTCCTGAGCTAATTTACTGAACTCTTCAAAACCCATCGAAAAAAGCATCGGGTAATTTATACTTAAGTGGCCAAATCCAGCTACCTCTGTGAGAATAAAAATAGAGCCTGCGTACAAAGTTTCCAATATCTTCTCAGGAGTCTTCTTATCTGCCTGAGCTATCAAGGAAACATCAGCCCAATACGAAACAATTTCTTCTTGTACAGCTCTGATGTCTTCTTGTGTGACTTCTATCACACGACAATCTCTTGCTTTTAGCTCTTCAAGCTCAGGAACTATTCGAGAATCATGAGCTTCCGGATAGACCATTGCCCCCCGAATCTTGTCAGAAACACTACCAACAACAAGCTCGTCGGGATATATCTTTACAGGGATGCCTTTCAGTATGTTTGCGAGAGCCTTTGCTTGCCTGATTATTTGAGGTTCTCCTTCGGTTGATTTCATTGAATCAGTATGTAGCTTAGTCCTTTCAATACTCAAATGCGTCTTTGATTCAAGAATGCGACTCCGCATCATTTGGCTTCTCAAGGTCACTTCTCTCACCCCAAACTTCGTTCAACAGTCACCCATATATCTCATACCAATCTATCTGTTGTTTCTGTTAAAGAATTTGGATTCATAATGGAAGCTATAGATTGAGCAGAAGTGGAGGTTGACGGGGTCGGGGGAACAGGGCACTTTCCTTTTCCTCCCATTGTCGAGTACTCATCCCCTTTTGCTTAAGTTACAATGCCAAGTTCAAAATTCATTTGGACTCCAGAACTTCATTCATGGAACCAGTTCTGTATCCAAAGACATCAAGGGTGACATATTTGAATCCAGCCTTTTTAGCCAGTTCATATAGCTCATCCAATTTCTTCTCATCAAACAGTTTTTCTCTCTCATTTCTCCCTACTTCAATCCGAACCAAATCCCCATGGAATCTCGCACGAACGCACTCAATACCAAATAGTTCTTTGACCTCTTTCTCCACTCTGTCGATTCTCCTTACACGATCTTCAGTGATCTCTGTGCCATAGGGAAATCTGCTAGAGAGACATGCCATTGAGGGTCTGTCTGCAACTGAGAGACCTATCTCTCTTGCATAATTCCGAATTTCTTCCTTAGTAATGTCATTATCTATGAAGGGTGAAACAACTCCAGCCTCCTCAAGCGCTTTGGCTCCAGGTCGATGACCACCCAATTCACTGACATTGGTCCCTTCCACAACTAAGTCCATGCCAAGATCTCTCGCGGTTTCCAACCATACAGTCGAAAGCTCTTTCTTACAATGATAGCATCTGTCAACAGGATTCTTGACTAAATCTTTGTTCGAAAGTTCATCAACCTGAATAACTTGCAGTTCAACACCCAGTTCTTCTGCGACATCTTCAGCTGCTTTCAATTCTGTTCTCGGGAATGTAATACTATCTATAGTCAGCAATGTTGTTTTGGCTGCTGACTCTCTAGCAATGTGTGCAAGTACGGTGCTGTCCACACCTCCACTAAATGCAACCAAGACTTTTTTCCCACGAAACATTCTACTGATTCTGTCAAACTTTGTAGTACTCGAAATCATTCTTCAAATCAAAATCAAGTTTCATCTGGTTGTCTTAAGATTTGGGAATTGGTCATATTCGATACTTCAAGTTATAGAACAATCATGTCATCAGTCTATCTGAACATTCACGGAATTTCACTGTTAAAAGCTGACAGTGTCAGGTGAACAGGGAACTTTCCCATTCCTCACCTGTTGAACCATCCATTTCATTCTGCAATAGATATTCACTAATGCACCAACACCTTGCATCATCTAGGGGACTGCTCTAGGAAATTTAATCACAATCTTTACAATGATATCCCCTTCATCCATGAACTTTTCATCCAGACTATCATGCCACTGGTTTGGGAATGACCAATCTGCTAGTGGTTGATAATAGTGCCCCAGCGATATTTTTGTCAGATTATCTCCAAAGTTCATGACTGCAGATTGCAGAGTTCATTGCATTCAACATACTTATTGGTTCGTTGAGTAATCTAGTAATGCCAATAATAGCCTAATGCTTACGAACTCAGAAAGAATCAAGCTGAAGGGTAATGCTATCATGAATGTATATGCCATCCTCGCACATCCACTACGCGAGAAGATTCTAAAGATACTTGATTCCGAGCGTTTGGTGTCCTATAAGACATTACTAAGTAGATTAGACTTGAAAGAAACAGGACTACTCAACTATCACCTCAAAAAGCTCGAGGGCTATGTAGAGAAGAGTCAGGGGTTATATCGGCTTACAACGAGGGGGCACAATGCTGTAAATCTCATGTTAGCAAAAAGCCAGCTCATGACTGGCAAGTCGTCTGACAAACACATCACAGAAAGTAACAGCGTTGTTCAAAGAATCGGAGTTATTCTATGTTCATGTGGAGGAGTGATTGATCGTACAATAGATGTTTCAGCGCTGACAGAGAAGCTATCAGAATTGCCAAATGTTGTTGCTAGCAAGGTTTTTTCATTTTTGTGTATGCTAGAGAACTTGGAGAAAATTAAATCTTGGAGTAGCAAGCATTTCCTAAATGGTCTAGTAGTTGCCGCCTGTTCTCCAAGAATTCATCACGAGTTATTTGGCACAATAAATGAACAGCTGGAGATACCGGTTGAGTTCACGAATATCAGAGAGCACTGTGCTTGGGTTCACCGACGAAATCCTGAGCTGGCTACAGAAAAGGCTCTGTTATTGGTCGCTGCCAGTGTAGCAAAACTACACCATCATACTCCCATTACAAAGAGAGTGGTACCTATTCGCAAGAGTGTGGCCATTATTGGTGGCGGCTTGGCAGGATTGATCGCAGCCAGTGTACTCGCCAAATCAGATCTAGACGTTATTCTGATTGAGAAGGATTCTTGCCTAGGTGGGATAGCTCGAAAATGGGAGAGGATACACGAATCAGCAGATTGTAGTCCCTGTATGATTAGCGAGCTTGTTGCATCAGTTATATTACCAGGAAATGTTCGCATTATCACAGAGAGTGAACTTACAACCATCACAGGAGAATCAGGCAATTTCGAGATTACAGCTATCCAAAATCCCCGTTTTGTGAACCTAACTCGTTGTACAATGTGTGGAGAATGCATATTGGCTTGCCCTGAGTTAAAGCCCAACGCTTTCGAGCTTGGTATCGGACAACATCGTATAATCGATTTACCATGTCCATTTGCTTATCCCCATAAGCCAGTCATAGATTTAGAAGATATTGAATTTTGCAGGTCCTGTCGTGACTGCTTGGAAGCTTGTCCATCTCATGCACTAGACTTCGAACAGGAATCACGAATTGTCAAGTTCACTGTAGGCGGTATTATATTAGCTATGGGGGCAGACCTTCCTAACCCTGACGAGGTCACCACCAACCTCCCTATCTCCTACGATCCGTACAACGATGTCATATCATCTTGTGAATTCGAACGAATGTGTGCTCATAGTGGACCCACTCAAGGAAAGTTGCTTCGAGTGTCGAATGGCACACCAGTGAAGTCTGTTGTTATACTTCAGTGTATTTCGTCACAAAATGAGTGTTCTGGATACTGCTGTAATGTCGCAGAGAAGTATATGCATCTCATCAACGAGATGGAGGATGATATATCATTTACAGTGCTATATGATCAAACCCTTCTCCCTGCCAAACCTAAAACAATCTCACCTGCTGTCCCTAATGTACATACTTGCAAGATTAAACGGACACACAGGAAAGGCCGTTCTCATATCATTGAAACCGACATTGGGAACTTCACTGCAGACCTTGTAGTCCTCAATATAGGAATGAGTCCCAAAAAGAATCTATTACAACTGCAAGCTGATATCGGTTTCAACCTTACGCATGACGAGTACATAGTTCCAGCGAGTCTTCCCCCAGGCATTTGGGCATGCGGCTCAGTAACGGGACCTAAGGCATATCTAGATCTTCAAAAAGAGGCGCAACTAGCAGCCCTAGAAGCAATTGTGTTCCTTGGGCGCGACAGCCTTGAAACTGGAGAAAAGACTGTGATTATAGATCCGATTAGATGTGGACTTTGTGGGCTTTGTGTTGAAGCTTGTCCACATCATGCCATAACAATCACTGAAAACAACATTCTACTTGACCCTTTCAGATGCAAAGGTTGTGGAATATGCATATCTATTTGCCATACGAATGCCATCTCATCCCAGGTGAAGGATGAACTGCAAGCAGCAATCTCAGCGCTATCGAAATGGAAGAAATCACCCAAGATTCTGGTCTTAAACTGTGAATCTTGTGGTTATGCTGCAATGGATAATGCTGGAGTGCGTCGGCAAGAATACGACCCTGGGGCTTTAGTAGTAACCTTGCCGTGTGTAGGTGGCATAGATGCAGACATCATTGTATCATCATTGCAGAACGGATTCGATGGAGTAATTATTGTTGGATGTTCTGAAACCACTTGTCGTCATCTCAATGGAATACAATTGGCTAAGAAAAAAATTGATTCCCTTAGCGAATTCCTTGGAAGTGAAATACGGGATAGGGTGCGCCTATTAACAGTTTCAGCAATTGAGGGTCATACTGTCGCAGACTTGATCAACAAATTCACTGAGGGTCTTGTAGGAGAGACAGGGGAATGACTCGAATCGCCTTTTTACAGTTCAATTCTTGTGGAGGTTGCCTTCTCTCAGTACTAGCGAATCCAGTCTTCCTCGATGTTCTTAAGTCAGAAGATATCTGCTACTTTCCCTTGATTTCGGAGCGGAATACTCTCGAAGAAGCAGATATTGTAGTGGTGGAGGGATGTGCCACAAGTGAAAGCGATGTCAAACTAATTCTTCAACTCTATACTGTTGGTGCAAAAATAATCTCTCTGGGAACATGTGCAGCTCTTGGAGGAATAATGAGCCAGTCAGATAAAATGCAGACTTATCCTGTTGAGAAGTATGTTAGTACACACGCTCAACTGCCAGGATGTCCTCCTCCGCAAAAATTGATTGGAGCCCTTCTTCTCTCAATGACTCAAGGGACAGAATTCAGTCTCCCTGAGAAGAATGTCTGTTCTGAATGTCCTTATACACTGGATCAAGACTATTCTACTGAAATTATCCACACCAACCCAGTCCGCACTCCCAAAAGTTGTTTCCTGAGAGAGGGAGTCCTATGTCTTGGTCTACTTACGAGAGCTGGTTGTGAAGCGAAGTGTGTGAAAGTTGGATCTCCTTGTGACGGTTGCTTCGGGTGCTCAGGGAGAAGCATGCCTGCAGCTATTGCCAACCTTTTCTCAATCCTGAAAATCACTCCCGAAATCCGGAATCAAGTCGCACTTGCCATTCGGTATCAAAAACCTAGGTTGTGAAAGAAGCGATGACAGTTAGACTATCTCAACCGCTCACACGTGTTCTTGGTACAAGTGAATTGTCGTTTCGGTACAAAACTAAGGGAAAAATGGATATGAACTACAGGATGCTGAATCCAAGAGATTTTCTATCTATTCTCCATGGTCAACACATTACTGACCTGCCCAAATTGGTGTCACGTATCTGTGGGACATGTTCAGTATCTCATAAGATTGCTGCTACTAAAGCCATTGAGCTGGCTCTCGATATTGAAGCTCCGCCTCTCGCAAAAACATTACGAGAACTTACCCTCTTGGGAGAAATACTTCGCTCACACACCTATAGCGTGTTCTTTTCTTCATTTCCCGATTTACTTGGACTTGCTGAAACAATTTCCAGACAGGATATTCTTGGAGGGAGTAAGGTCCAAAATCGGCTTCGGTCACAGGGATTTTCCCTTCTCCAAAAAACAAACGAAATGGTTGAAACAATATCTGGATGCCAAACCCTATCTCCCGCAATTGTTCCAGGAGGATTTCTACGGAATATGACCTCTGAAGAATCCAAGAGTTTGCGACAATCTCTACAGCTCGGACTATCAGGGATAAGGTGGGCCAAGGAGCTATACCGGTCGCTTCTAGGTGAAGTGAGTGATGATGTAGTGTCTTTTGAACTTGAGTCACCATCATATGTGAGTTGTTTTGATACGAAGAAGAACCGATTTTCTGGTAGCAGAAATATTTCGATTATTTCCTCAAATGGAGATAATCACACATTTCCTCCATTAGGTTATTCTGATAGTCTTAAGATACAACACAAATCTGAATCACCAACAAGTTCAGTCTATATCCTCAAGGAGAAACCTGATAGTCTTCTCCTAGCAGGTCCTTATGCAAGACTTGCCGCACTTAAGAACATCTCTGGCCAAGCAGACTCTCGTCATCAAGGCATCTCAAATATGATCTATGCTGGTCTTCTTAGATTAGATGAGATGGAGTTCTGTACCCTCAGAGCGCACTCGCTCCTTGAAAACGAATGGATGCCAGAAGGTGAATTAGTGGTCCCTTGGGACTCAAGAGAAGGCGTAGGTGGTGGATGCGTGGAATCTGCTAGAGGTTCTCTGTTCTATCGAATGGAAATCAATGGAAATGGCTTGGTGAAGGAGATTGATATTTGCACACCAACAGAGCTCAATGCTGGATCCATGGTACAACTCCTGATGAAAGTGACCAAGAACTGCAGTAAGCTTGGCTGGTCAAAGGATAGAATAATTGGTTATGCAAAGATGGCGATTCGCAGTTTTGACCCTTGTGTGTTCTGTGCGACTCATTCCAAAATGGGCCATCGTTCAAGTAAAATGCAGTCCTAATATAATTGAAGAATTGTCACCTATGACAAGATATGTTGTCATGGTTTCTATGAAATTGAGTTCTCATAGTCTTTTAGTAACTTCTTTTTCTCTCATACCCCATAAAAAGGAGGCCAAATGTATGAAAACACTTGAACTTTCACCTTTGAAGGGGAAGAAACTTCACATATTGTTAGTTAAGAAAGCCTACGACCGCCCGTGGTGGGTAACCTCTCCACCAATAAAGGAGTCAGAACCTAGAATTGGAATTCTCCAACGACCGTCAATGGCTTTCTGCGAGATGGTACGATCACTGACTGAGAAAGAAATGCCCGATTTTGCTACCACTGAGTTGGGGATGCGGTCAGCCAAGGAGTTCTTGGAGAAGAATCCACTTGTCGACACTTTCGCCAATCTAAAGGTGCCTTTTGCTGCTGTTGAGATGGATGAGTTCGCTCGCTCTTACTTGGCTCACAGTCTAGATCAGAAGATGGACAAAAGAAACGAAATCATTGATGTAATACACGCCCTGTCCGAACAAAGAAAGACCAAGGAAACAAATAACCAAATTGAGCAGCTGACAGCTTACGGTCAATATATACAGGAACAACTCGAGGATGAAATACGCGAAATCGAGTTTGGAATCCGTGAGAGCTGGATTGCGATGGGTATTCTGGAAGAAGCAGACAAGGTAGAAAAGAAGAAGGTAAAGGGAATTCATCTTTGTAGTCCACAACACTTCCAAGGTCTGCAAGATCTTCTGGAAATGGTTGATGTAGATGTCACCCCTGTCACCTTTAAAAGTAAAGTTTCAGACAAAGCAGATGGAACGGTGAAGGGCATCACTGAACTTACTGGTATCTCCTCAGTGGAAATGGTGCCTGTGGTGAAGCGTCCCAAGGCCAAGATGCCAAATATTCTGTTTTTTTTAGAGGCTGATGAATACGCAAGTCCCTTTGACATTTGCGTTGCTTATGATGCAGGTTTCGACATCGTAGTCCCATACCCAAAGGTTTCAGCTGATAATGTAGTTACACTTGTTCAGGATGCTATCTTTTCCAGGGGTGTAAAAGGTGTGAAGAAAACATGTTTCTTCCTAGGAGGACGAGATGTGCCAACCGCTCGAAAAATGGCTAAAACTGTGAGTAAAGCAATGGTCAAACCATTTGTCACAGCGGTTATGGTCGACCCTCATGGTGCGTTCACTACGTCAGCCGCTCTAGTTGCAAAAGCCGAGTCATCTCTTCCAGCTATGGGACTGAGTTCTCTTGCCAAGGCAAAGGTGCTTGTACTTGCAGGTACTGGACCTGTGGGTGAGAGTGTCGCAGCATTATGCGGGGCGGCTGGAGCGAAGACCACAATTACATCAAGAAGTGCCGAACGTGCCAAAGATGTTGCAAAACGTTTGTCGACAGATGAATACAAGATCCGTGGTGTCCAAGCATCGACTCCTGAGGAAATACAAAGTGCTCTGGAAAAGGCAAATCTTGTCTTTGTAACAGGAGCCCCAGGTATTCAGCTTGTTACAAAGGAGCATCTCGAAAATGTTACTGCAAACCAAATATATCTTGATGCAAATGCAGTTCCCCCTCCTGGTATTGCAGGACTCAAGCCTGGTGATGACCTCAGAGAGCTGGCTTCAGGCAAATTTGGGATTGGACCACTGGCTGTTGGTGATTTGAAGCTCAAGGTTCAACTAGACTTGCTGAAAGAGGCACGTGAGAAAGGCAAAGGTCTCTATGATGATAGCTCTGCTCTTGAAACAGCACGGAAGATCTTGAACGAGTTAATCGTTACAGGTAAAATCACTCCGCCAGAACAGCTTGTGAAGACAAAATAGGGAGCACATGCTCCCTCCCCGCTTTTTTCAAACACCTTTTTTTCAAGATTGGTAAGAAATAAAGGCTGATGGGGTTGGGTGAACGGGAACTACTCTCCCCTCACCTAGTGAGCTAGCCATGTATTCAGAATCAATCAAATCTTTATAGTCTACTGATGGTTTACAATTATAACGAATAGTTGAATTTTGGATACAATATGTAACATTAAATCAAATCACTTTCTAACTCTTAATACAAATGCTTAATTATTTCATTATGTTCTCTTAAATCTTGTAACTACTAATTGAAGGTCTAAAATATGCAGGGACAAATGTTTACAATACCAATCCCACCGCTGCTTGCCATCGGATTTCTAATAGGCGTCATTATATTGGCACTTGGTTATAGAGAGAATTCTGATTTAACAAGGCGTAATCATCTAATGGGCATAGGCATCATCATCATAGGTGTCATGATTCCTATCACTCCTCTCTCTTGGTATGGATATCTAATAGTAACCAGTGGACTGATACTAGGGATCTTTGACATCATTATCATTGGTATTGCTTTGATTCTTGGTATTATTCTCTTGTACGTGGGATTCAAGACCTACACAAGATTCCAATAGGATCACTATGGAAATTTGATGAATACTATTTCATTTTACAGCAATTGGCAGACAGCTCTTTCATGTAAAATACTATTAGTACAAATGAGTTAACTATATTGAAGAAAGATGAAGGTAATGTCGAAACAGACCAGACTGTCATCAGAAGCTGTGATTGAAAAGGCTAAGAACTACTTCGAGGGTGAAATTGGTCTCAAAGTTACTGATGAAACATCAAATTGTTGTGTTGAATTTGCAAGTAATCTTGGTTTTGTCATAGTCCAGCTTCGAGAAGAGGATCATAATAGAGAAGTGGTTGTATCAACAAGAGAGTTCGAGTATCAAATTCA
>JBHLOX010000260.1:0-2787 GCA_048940045.1 Promethearchaeota archaeon | reverse complement strand
GCCAAACCAATGTCTATTCCAAGCTCTAAACTGGAAGTTGCAATTATGGCCTTTGAAGCTCCAGTCTTGAGTCTGTCTTCAGCATAAAGTCGTGCAGTCTTGGACAGAGACCCATGATGAACATCAAACTCGTAGGGAGGTGAAACAGCTCGCATTTTTGCTCCTAACACCTCTGAAAAAGAACGAGTATTGGTAAATACGAGCACTGATTGATGGTTGTTGATGAGGTCCACAATGGATTCCAGACGGGCGACGGAATGTGGTGGGTATGATATCTTTTTTGCCAAAGCTCGGTGTTTATCTGATGGAACAGGTACTTCCACACTAAGATTCATCAAACGTTCAGAATATCCTGCCCAAACTGTTCTTGTAGCACGAGTTCCCCCCACTAGGGATGCAACTTCTTTTGGATTTCCAACCGTGGCTGACAATCCAATGCGTTGAATGGGTGCCCCTACTAATTTGTCAAGCCTCTCTAAACCCAAACTAAGTTGTACTCCTCTCTTACTGTCTGCTAAATCATGCACCTCGTCAATGATGACAGCAAATACTGTCCTGAGATGGTACCTTAGCCTCTTCCCTGGTAGAATTGCCTGAAGGGACTCAGGGGTGGTGATGAGTAGGTTTGGAGGTTTGATTGCTTGTTTTCTTCTAGCATATTGAGTTGTATCACCGTGACGCACTGCGACACTGAGCCCTAAATGCTTGCATAATTTCTCGATTCGCTTGAACACATCTCGGTTCAGAGCCCTGAGTGGTGTGATATACAAGATGTAGAACCCGAAAAGCTCTTGGACTTCCCTCATCCTTTGCAAACGATGAAGAAGTGGTAGCAAAGCCGCCTCAGTCTTGCCACTCCCAGTAGGTGCAAGAAGAAGTGCGTTCTTTTGATCCTTGAGAAAAAGTGGTACTGCTTTCTCCTGAATCGGAGTGAATTGAACCATACCATTTGCCTTGAGGAAGGTTGCTATTTCCTCACTGAGGGGTGCAAATGCATTCATTTGGGTGTCGTCCTGTCCCCCAGGTGTCGACATTCATTAATCAAGATGCGTATGTCTGTCCTGAAGGTTACCTCTGCGTCTTCCAGTCTGGAATCCAGCTCTGACAGAATCAACTCAAGAGAATCAGCTTTCTTCTCAACCTCATCAACAAGTGTCTTCATCGCCTCAATATTTGCGATATGCGGTGCAATTCTCTCAAAAGCTGTACGTACTAATGAGCTTGTCATCGGGGGCAACATCCCGCAGTCTATTCTTCTTCCTCCTCACCATAGATCATATAGCCCATTGTGAGCAAGAGTGCCAAGATTCCCATCCCTGCGAGTATTATGAAAAGGATGGAAATGAATGTCTGAATATCCTGCATCAGAATCTTGTGCCCTCGGACTTTGTCCGCTTATAACCATTGCTGAATGTTAGACACCGTACTGCATCAGGCCTCTGCTTTTCGTCCTTCATAGAATCGATCAATGAACGATCCATAGATATCTACTGGCTCAGTAAGAGGGTTGACTTCATCAACGGTCATCTCTAGTCCACATGACCCACATTTCACTGTAGCCATTCCATTGTCCCGGTATAGCTCAATCTTGATAGCTGTATTTCCACAGTCTGGACATGGATATACATCTGGAATGCGTTTCTGTGGTCGTCGACGTACTTTTTGCCTTCTCCTTCTTCCCATGATGATTCACCCTTTACCTATTTCACACATGTCAGAGCAGTAGCCCCGAAAGAAATAGAGCAGGCTCATCGGCTCAGGTGTTCATTTAAGCGTTTTGTTAAATGCTCTCAAAGCTCAATGCGAAGGCTTCATATTGCCGGTTGTCCCGCTTCGGCTAACGATGATGGACCTCTCAAAAAACGCTCAGTGTGTTCTCAAAATCCTCGAAAATGCTGAATCATTAACAACTACAGAAATTCTTGAGATTGCAGACACTGACGAATATGCCGATTTATGCACTGACTGTGCGGGTGGTGATGCCTTTGTGGCTGCAGCAAACCAGCTGGTGGAAAGGGGATTAATCACAAAGAAATTCGGTAAAGGAGGTTATCGGTGGCAACTGGTTAAGGATTGATTAGTATGGTAGACTGGACCAGGATCAGAAGTGACTTTCCCGCTCTTGAACGTGTAATCAATGGTCGTCCAGTAGTGTACCTAGATAGTGCATGTATGGCTCTTAAGCCACGTCAGGTCATTAATGCTATGAATGAGTACTACGAACAATATCCTGCCTGTGGAGGGAGAAGCATCCATAAGTTCGGAGAAGAGGCTTCGAACGCCTATTCTGCCGCTAGAGGTAAGTTTGCTAGATTCTTGAACGCTGCCGCTGAAGAAGAGTGCATCTGGACCAGAAATGCAACAGAGTCTTTGAACATTGTCGCTAGTTCAGTGAAAATACCGAAGGGTTCCAAAATCATCACAACATCACTTGAACACCATAGTGGATCTTTGCCCTTCGTAGAACGAGCCAAAAAAAGTAATCTAAGCATCGAGATTGTCAAAGCACAACCTGATGGAACCTTTGACCTTGAGGACTGGAAAAAAGCCATTGACAACAACACAAGTCTAATTTCAGTTGTTCATTCATCCAATGTAACTGGTACTGTAGCTCCGATGAAGGAAATAGTGGAAATAGCACACGATCGTGGAGCTTTGGTCATGAGTGATGATGCCCAATATGCACCACATCATCCCCTTGATGTTCAGAAACTTGATGTTGATTTCTCTGCAATCTCAGCCCATAAGATGTGCGGACCAACAGGGATGGGAGTTCTCTATGGCAAG
>JBHLOX010000090.1:0-11249 GCA_048940045.1 Promethearchaeota archaeon | reverse complement strand
GTTCTCTCACGCGAGATGCGTGAAGTCATAATGGAGGTTGAATAATATTGAGTAGTAATGATCCATTGGAACTTATCGATCAATATCTTGATCGTGTTAGAGTATATCTTCCTCTAGACAGTGAGGATGCAATCGTCGAACTTCAGACTCACTTGATTGAGGAGGCTGAGAGAATCGGCGGAGGCACAATGACTGCTGGCTCTGCCATGATGGCCATTGAGAGAATGGGTGATCCTAAGAGCGTGGCCAATGAGTATGCCGGCTCTGGAAAGAAGGTTGGACCTGTTCCTGCAGAATACGTGGCTCCATTAAGCCGGATGCTTGTCGTTCTAGCAGGAGTCGCTCTGGCACTTATAGTTGGAGCAGTGATGCTTGGTGCAACAATCCCCGATCTGTTTGGGTTTGGTGTCGAGAACTGGCCCTTTAGTATTCCCATCATGTTGTTCATCAACATAACCATCATTCTTGTCATAATTGGCGGAATATCAATGCTCGATAGGAGCAAACCCTTGACCGATAAGACCACTCTTGAGAGTCTATTCGGCATTGGTGTTGAAGGATTCAAGCCAAAGGCACGTTGGGAGGCTGCTGGTGATCTGATCATGGGAATCATCTGGGGACTAATCCTGATGCTACCACCTGTCGTTGCACTCTACACCGAGGCTTTCAGAGTCTTCTACTTGTACGTAGTCGTGTTTCTGTTCCTTGGGGCCGCAAGAGGTGCTCTCTTCTATGTCGGTGGTGAGAACAACTTCAATCTGTCAGTGGAAGCCATCCTGAGTGTGGTCTGGATTGGTTTGGCTCTCATACTTGTCAACATAGGCTTTCCAGTCCAATACATCTATGTCAATCAAGGCGGTACTTGGGTCACATTTGATATGCTTGAGTTCTTCCAGACCAATGATATTCCATTCATTCCCTTCGACTTCATTTGGGTATTCATCATGTTCATAACGGTCGCAATAGCAGTCTGGAGAATTATCGTTTCGAGCATGAAGATCACTATGCATCTCCGTGCAGGTAGAGGAATCTGGTGGCAGGGCAACTGGGGCAAGAGACGTCGTCTGCGGAGACCCTTTTGGAAGAGGGTCATAGGAGACCAGAACTCAGTCCAAACTGGTACAACATATCATGATGGATACAGAGAACCTGAGGAGTCACAATAGATACTGAAATTCTGGGGGTGCAATCCCCCCATTCTTTCTTTTTTCGACTACTTATCCAAGCTTTCTTTTTGCCGTAATTCTCTAACACCATAGAGAACTCCAAAGATAATGAGAAGCGTGCCAAGAACTGCATAGAACCAGTGGAAGACGATGAACATCGCGACAACAAGCAAAGAGAGAATGAACAGTGCTAGGAGCATCATCACCAGATCGGTTTCGTCAATACCAGCTGGAAGTAGTCCCCATTCCGCGCTCATGTTGAAACTCCTATTCTGCCATACAGTCACAGGTTGATAAGAATAAACTGGTGATGGTCTTCTAAAAAAGAGTCAACCAAAATCCTGCGCAAATAGAAACTCCTTTTGTTAGGATACCACTCCCTTGCATTGGTAGATGCCCTATGAGAGAAATCGAACTAGAGATCTTCGAGAGTGGTTGTACAAGACACAAGGTGGGTGACAAGTACAAATATCCTGAAGACATTGGCAAGATGTGTACTTGGTTGATTGAAAGCGCAACTCATATGATTAAAGTTCTAAGACATGATGGACAGCTTGAGTGGTCATACAAAGGGACTCCCTATGAGAAAATCATCAACAAGGGCGGGCTGACAACAGAGTTTGTCCGTTGTCCAGACCCTACTTCTTCTGGTGTGGTACTCAAGATTACTGCAACAACGATAACAAGGTAGAAGAAAGACATCTTGGTCGCATAGGAATATTATTAACAATAGTTAACATGCATTATTTGACAAACCATGATAATCTCTCCGACCATAATCTCACTCAGAGAAGGTATAGAGGCTGCTCTAGTAATTGCGATAATGTTGTCCTATCTGAGGAGGACAAACCAGACTGATCTCAGGAAGTACGTGATTTCAGGAACAATAGTAGCAATATTTGCGAGCTTAGGTGTTGCCGTTGTGGTCGGATTACTCTGGGGGATATTCGAAGGACCCATGTTGAACATCTTTGAAGGCTCCGTTGTCCTCATTGCAGCAGTTCTACTCACGACCATGATTGTGTGGATGTGGAATGCTGGTGCTAGGGTCACTCAAGAAATTGAGGAATCGATGGAGGTGTCTGTAATTCAACAGAGTGGAATTGGTCTTGCACTACTGAGCTTCTCTCTTGTAATGAGAGAGGGGGTCGAACTGTCGTTGTTCAGTATAGCTCTGGTAATTCAAGAGGGCATTCAGAGTTACATTGGAATTGTTCTTGGCCTGTCAATCGCAGTTGCTCTTGGTTTGGGTATATATCAGGGGTCGCTGAAAATCAGCCTGAAGGCTCTCTTCAAGTGGACCTCAGTCTTCCTAATCTTGTTTGCCGCTGGAATGATTGCTTATGGCATTCATGAACTACAAGAGGCTGGCTTGCTTCTGATTGGACCAATTGAGGTCTGGAACATCAACCCTCCACTCCTACCTGATGGAAGTTTTCCATTGCTTCATGAGAACGGTCTGATCGGCGGAATGGCAAAGGCATTGTTTGGTTACAATGGTAATCCATCAGCCCTTGAAGTAATTGCGTATGTCGCCTACTTGGGCCTTGCCCTTGCATACTTCTGGAACAAGCAGAAGGGAACGGGTGTAAAACCATCTGAGAAACCAAAGAAAGCCGCACTTGCTTCTGCCACGGCTCAATAGCTCATCATTCTCAGACGCATCTCGAGCGCGTTCTCTAAATAAATGGGATAAGGAACAAATTCTTTGTACTCCTGATTTAGTAGTTCCTGAAGTCTTTGGCAGCCATAAACATAGCCATGACACTCTCCGGTGGAACCTCTGCTGTTATGTTGTGAATATTTGATGCAATATAACCACCATCTGGCTTTAGGCAAGCCATGTTATATTGCACCTCCTCTCTAATTTCCTCAAGTGTTCCAAAAGGCAATGTACTCTGAGTATCACAAAGGCCTCCCCAAAATGTAATCATTTTGCCAAAGCGTTTCTTGAGACTACATGGGTCCATATCAAAGGCTCCGATTTGAACTGGATTTACGGCATCATAACCTATCTCAGCAAAATGAGGAATGAACTGAGACACAGAGCCGCAACAATGATAGTTAATCTTCACATCCGCCATTCGATGTAGACTTTCCGAGTACCGTTTCTCTATAGGTTTTATAATAGGTTCATAGATTCTTTTTGGGCTCATGATTGGACCCGCCTGCTGACCAAGGTCTCCATTGTTCGCGACAATATCAACATAGAATTCTTCTCCAAATCTGACCTCATTCAGAAATGTCCTGGCATAGTCTGTCCAATATCTCTCCAACTCTTCCATTGTGGCTATAATAAGATCGGGACGCTTTTGTAAATGCTTCATTGCAGTTGTGAATCCAAAGAGAAAGGTCGTATACTCGTATATACACCCCAACGGTGGTGTAGCAATTGCATAATCAGTAGTTTCTTTCAGTTTCTTTGCTTGTTCCCTCAGACCCTTCAGGGATGACCGGTCAGAACCATCAGGCCAATCATATTCTCTTATCTCTTGAACCGAACTCATCTCACTTAGGGGGTGAATCACAGGATCATAGTACAGAATCTCACTCAGGTCTTTGTCTGCACTATTTCCCCAGAACACTCCAAACTGATCCCAAATCCCCTGAAATTTGCCTTCTACCTCAGGGATGAAGGTTTCTGGAAGAATTGCAGACGGAGGGTGCAACCATCTGACATCTATCTCTAGCCGCTGAAGTAATTCCTCACATGGCTTTGCAGATTGTTGTATAAAATCACTATAACTGATGGTCTTGTCTTCTATATTGAGAAATTCGAGAAGATTATTGTACGCAATCATGTGGATACCTGACTGGTTACCCCCTAGGTCTAGAGGAACCATATCTGGTTCCTCATGGTTTAAAGCCGCCATCACACGGTCTCGTGAATTCATTTTAGTAACTTCCCAGTTTTTCTACAATCGATCTCGCAGTTCTGAGATTTCGCCTCACTAGGTCCAAAGGGCTCCAAGGCCATTCACATCCCCCAGAATACATGTACATTCCTCCTGGTTTTCCATCTTTAATGACCTGTGCGATGTTCTTCTCTATCTCTTCCTGAGTAAATGTGGCACTCCCAAGAAGTGTCGTATCCGTATTTCCACGTAAACAGACTTTCCTACCCACTTTTCTTTTCGCTAGTTTCATGTCTACCTGATAATCTATATCGAGAATGGAGGCGCCAGAACTTGCGACGAGCTCGAGCATGTCCCTACCAGCTCCATCAATAACAGAACTATTCCCACAGACATGATAGAGAACCGGCACTTGTGATGAGATGTTTCCAAAGAGGGCTTGCGTCTGGGCAAGACAAGCTGCTTCATAGCGTTTGGGGCCAATCTGAGAAACCGCCGAGTCTCCTGCACCAATAATATCCGCTCCAGCTTCAATCTGCATCTTAGCAAATTCAAGCTGAACCGGTAAGACACGGTCAATTAGCTTTCTGATACGATTACTCCAGTCTGTATAGCGTGCCATCTTCAAGACATCCATTAACCCAAAGAGACAGCAGACTTCAGCAAATGGGGCTTCAATCCAACCCAGTACGCACAGTTCCTTTCCAATTTGCTCGCTTAGCAACTTTACAGCTTCTATGCGGTCTTGAACCCTTGCTGATGAATTTAGATCTGGTTCTTCTGTCGAGTCAAAATCTCCTAGGGACAAGTGGGTCTTTGCTACTGGTGTGTGCCCTGTAAGGTCCATCTCAACCCCCCATGCACTAGCTTCTCTATATGCATCGGTCGAAACATGCACGTGGTCAACACCAAAAACGCTAGCGAGCTTGATTTGAGACCGCGCCAACACTTGAGCATCTTGACAATAGACATTCGAGTAATCGATCTTATCGACAGCCGCAGCTAAGTGCATGATGAAAGGATTGAACGGGACTCTCTCTGGAACACCATCGATAGCAGAAAGTGTGAGGTCCCTCGAGTTCATACCAATCTCATCTCTCAGTACTCAACTCTCCATATGAGTGGTTCTTCCGGAGTGCTTTCTCCCTTGATAATGAGCCGGTCTTCCTCCCGAACCAATTCAGATTCCTTATCATTCACAAACAATTTTGAAATTCTATCAAGTTCGTTATCACTGAGCCTTATTTTCACAATCCATGTCCCTGAAGTAGATGGGGCGTATCGACCGGAATACCCGTTCTTGGACTTCTTCAGCTCAAGTAGTGGTGACGTGAATCTATATGTGTCAAAAGGCAAAGCCAAACAGAAATCAACACCTATAGTGGTGAACTTAATTCCCAACAGCTTGGCTGTCGAATAAATTGGCCATGCGTGTGGATGCATGTTCATCACAGGGAAGTCTGTCCATCCCACACCCATGAATCCCTGATCTTCCTCTTCCTCCTGCTCTTCCTCAAGAGCATCTCTTACTCCTCCTCTCGCCTCCACAACAATTGTCTGCCCAGGTCGGTCTGAAAACTCCGAATTGTAGACATCTGGTCCGCTCCAAATTCCATACCATACATCAGGATACTCCTCGGCATGCATCGCCAGAGAATTTCGCTTCCACTCATCCCAAGCTAAATCAGGGTTAATCAACGCCAATGCCCAGATTAGGGTGCCATTGATAGAAGGCCAGACACCTGCGTTTGTACCTATACCAGGATCTCCTGCCATCTTCTCTAGGGGCTCAGAGAGAATGACTGCACCATGTTTTGGAAAACTCCTTGCGCCTTCGTTTATGGATTTCAATAGGATTTTTTCTTGATCTTCATCTATTACACCACCAATGATTGCCCAAGGTTGTGGCTCTAGCCACATAACATCAGTACCTACCCATCCAATCGCATCACTCAACCATGCACGTTTGAACCATTTCCCATTCCATTGCTGATAGACTGCTTCTTTCTGTTTCCTAGCAAAATCAAGAGACTCCTTTGCAGGATCAGCTTCTCCAATGTATGTGAGTAACTGTGAGTATAGATTTAACACATAGGTGGCCATGCTCGCATTCAACATACTCTCACCCTTCTCAGTGACCTCATCTCGCTGCTCTAGTGGAACGTATCCGTGTACAACCATGTCATTCCAGTCACCATAAGAGAGTCTTGCCAGTCCATGTTTTCCGGTTGCATTTGTATCAATAAAATACCTGAAACAAAGGTTGAGCACTTCACGGACCTTGGCTTGTTTGGTCTTCTTCCCGTAAATGGGATACATAGTGATAGTTTCATCAAGGAAGTCTATGTCTCTATTAGCCAGTACATATTCGCTAGTCAACCAGAGTAGCCAGAGATGCTGATCACTTGGGCGCCATGGAGATGGCATATACATTCCATGTCCTACAATACCATACGGGATGTTCCCTTCTGGGGTCACTGTCTTTAGCGTGTACCTGATGATGTTCTTCACAATCTCCGGTTGAGAAAAGACAAAGGGCAATGCATGCTGAAGAGGGTCTCGGGCGGCTGCTTGAATTCCAATGATGTACTGATACATATGACCCTGAGAGAGGATGTGTTCTTTGAAAAAGCTGTCAAAAGTAAGATTACTCCTTAGGTAGTAATTGTGCCAACTTAGTTCTCTATCCACCCACTCATCATCTGTTACAAGCTGAATCCTATTCCTCTTCCACTGTTCGCAAGATTTTACCAACAAACCAGAAGGATTTCTCTCAAACTTGGCAATAAGTGAGTCAAGTGTGAATCCTTCAGGCAAATAGCCGTAGATGAAATAGAGTGTCTGTTCCTCTCCAGGTGCAAGACTAAGCTTTCTCTCCATAAGGAAGCCCATTTCGGACTTTTTGGTAGTACTCATAGACAATGCTTTCTGCAACCCATCAGGTGCACTAACACCACCCTCACCAAAGAAGCTCATAGTATCGGTACCTACGTCATCAGCAGGAGCATCCAACGAAACCAAGAATGTTGCTGGTGGAGTTTCATCCTCAAGAACTGTTTCTTTGATAGGAGCTTTGACCGACCCGCCAGTCAGATGTTTTCCCTTTGTAGCCAAGTATCTATTCAAAGCCTTCCAAGTGACTTTATCACTCATTGTGTTTCCTTTGAAACGCTTTGAGTTCTGCAATCCTCTTTTGTTCCCGATGACATCCGTCCTGTGATCAAATCGACGACTGAACGCCCTGCGAATTTCTGAGGTTGGTTTCTTCAGAGCTATCGACATCATGAACGACTTGAATGAGAACTGATATTGCTGACATCCCCAGTATTCAATCCATCTGAGATTAGCGGTTTTCTCACGTTCGTTCTTTATTGTGACTTGCGAAACAACCAACGGTTCGTCACCAAAAGGTGCAAAGATAATCTGGTCCGCAACAAGTGAATCATCTTTCACAGTCTTTCGAAAGTAGCCCATTCCAAAAATGCGCTCAAACGAGTCAGCTTTTCCAGTATAGAATGTACTGAGGACTGTTTCTCCATCAGTCAAATATCCAATACCACCACCATATTGGAATCTTGAAGGGTCATAATCATTCAAGAACTTAGGACTGCCTTCATCCTGCCTTACCTGGACCTGACCATAGTTGGAAACAACCGCTACAAGTCTATCATTCCCAACCTGATGGAGATGGTCTGTGTTTGCTCGCCATTCCTCCGTCATCGGTGAAACAGCCTTTGGATCTGTTGTCTGGTCACAGGTATACCGATATGCTGGGAGGTCAAACTCATCCTTTATCCATTCACCAAAATAACCTGAGCCATAAGGCTTCGATGTCATGTTTCACTCCAACCTTCACTATTAGTCATCAATGTGAAATTAATCTCTTTCCGATTCCAAGCTGAAACAAACAAATACTCCTATGCAATCCAATCTAGAGCAATAGACAGCAGATTTCCATATCAACTCCGAAGGCGGGATGCACTATTGACCTTGAAAGAAGTGACAGATGCGGTAGTCCAACTAGAGGTGGATGACATCGCTGATATTGTCAAGAAGAACCTTGAAGCAGGCTCTGACCCCCAAGATGTTCTTCAGGCACTCTCTGAGGGCATGAATGAAGTTGGTACGCTCTATGAGAAGAACGATTATTTTCTCACAGAGCTTGTGCTAGCAGGTGAAACGATGAAAGAGGCCATAGCTGTTCTTGAGCCTCACCTTAAAGCCGAAGAGATGGTTGAGCGTGAGAAGGTAATCGCTGCAACTGTCAAAGGTGACAATCATGACATCGGGAAGAATATCCTCATTACTATGCTGATGTCTGCGGGATATGATGTCATTGATCTTGGGATGGACTGTCAAGCGGAGAAAGTTGTTGAGGCTGTTAAGGAGAGTGGAGCTCGCATTGTAGCTCTGAGTTGTCTATTAACTATGACAGTCAATGAAATTCGTGTTATTGGCGATGCTCTAACTGATGCTGGGCTTAGAAATAATGTGAAGATTATCGTTGGTGGTGCACCTCTGAGTATGGAATTAGCAAAGAAGATGGGAGCTGATGACTTTGGTGCAGACGCAATAGACGGTGTAAGGCGTATCAGAGCACTACTGGAGGGATAGCACGATTGGACGCACCAACACGAGTGCTAATGGCACTCAATCATGAGGAACCTGATAGAGTTCCCGCTTTTGAGAGTGCATTCACAAACAACACAATCATGAAACACTACGGTCTTGACCCAGGAGCTGGAATCAAGGACGGATATGAGTCCATAAAGCGACTTCCAGGCAAGGATCGTATTGCAAACTGGGCATTCTCAAACCAAAAATGGCTCGCCCAGAGTTTGGTCGATGGTTATGAGCTCCTCCGTCGTCTCAAAATTGACATTGGCCTCAGCTATGTCACACACACGTATCGAAAAGGCATCGAAGGAGGCTACATAGACGAGTTTGGAAGAATCATGAATGTAGACTATTACGAGGATGGAACTCTGATTTTGGGTTATCGTGGAGGTTACTTGAAGAACTTCGAGGACTACGAGAAATGGAAACAGCCAAAGCCTCATGAGAAGCGACGACTCGCCGCTTTCCGGGCTGGTAAGCAGGTCCAAGAACAGATGAATAATGAGATTCTCTCTGTTCCTGCTATTGGTGGAATGATGGAACCAGCCTGGGAACCCTTCGGGATTGAGGTTTTCTCACGTATCTTGGCCAGACCCAAACAGGCAAAGAAGGTCTTTGATGACCGAGGGAACCTTGCACTCGAATTGGTGAAAATTCTCTCAGAGAATGGTGCTGAGCTTGTTCTAATTTGGGACGACTATGGTTTCAAAAATGGACTTTTCATGAGTCCTCGAAACTTCAAGACATATGTTCTTCCTTGGCTCAAACGAATCTGCGATGCTGCGCACAAGCAAGACTGCAAGATCTTACTGCACTCAGATGGAGATATATCAATGATATTTGATGACATCGTGAATTGTGGTATAGATGCAATTCATCCAATTGAACCCACTACAGCAAATCCCGATTACGACATATTCAGTCTTGCAGAAAAGTATGGAGATAGGCTTACCTTTGTTGGAAACATCAGTCCAGTTATGTTGGCCACCGGTGAAATTTCTGAAATCAAGGAGTATAGTAAGAAACTGATTCGAGAGATTGCACCAGGAGGAGGATATTTCTTCAGCAGTGGGCACAGCATTGTACCCTCTGTGACGTTAGATAGATGGGAAGCAGTTATGGATGTACGAGAGAAGTATGGTAATTATCCCATCAACGTTCCCAGCTGATTGTGTGTTAGGTGTCCATTTTCTCAGATTCTAGACCCAATCCCCCTGTGCTTAACAAAGCCGCCCTCTTCTCCTCATGGAGTCTGGCCAATTTCTCTTGCATCTCTACCAAAGCTTCGTCATAAAGTGGATAGAAGTATATGAATAACAGACTTATCGCTGCAACAATGGCCGGGACCAACAACCAAAGTAGCTTGATTCCGAGAAGTGCCGAGGCTGGCTGCGCAGCTAGAGCCCCACCTTGAACATATCCAAATGACGTCAGCACAAATGTCGCTATTATAGGACCAAGACTTGTTCCAGGCCTTGTTAATAATGCCATGACCCCGATGAACATCCCTTCTCTCCGCGAGCCGTGTAGAACCTCGTCCTCGTCTATCGCAAGGTATTGCATTGGAATGTGGAAGATACCATAACCTGATGCCAGGGTGACAACCACGAGACCGTACCAGATTAGCCACTCAAGTGCTGGAATGAGTATTATTCCGAAAAGGACTAGAGAACCGACGACTCTCACAATCCCAAACCTGAGCATGATTCTTCTCATACCCCATTTTGGTCTTAGTCTGATTGCTATGATATTTCCTAGATATCCGACAAAGAAGAAAATCACAAAGAAGAGGAGAATGATGTCGAGTCCTGGAGTGATACTCTCCAACAGAAGTAGGTAGACAAAGAAGTAACTCAAGCCAAGACTTCCAAGGAGGTTTTGACAAAGATAGAAACCGGCATAGATCAAGAAAGTTCTTGACCTGAATGTGGCGACAATGGACTCTTTGAGGGTGTATACCTTATCACTCTGAAATTCAGGACGCTCTTCACACATGTATGCTGTAATCAAGATGAATACAGTCGATACTGCTGCAAGAACCAACATGATTGTCCGAAAGAGCTCCGTAGTTGGTGGTATATTGGCAATCATTATGAAGACCGGTAGGGTCACAAATGTTCCCAATATCGTAGCAATGAACTGGGCCTTGTTTCGTTCATCGATGTCCATGGTCATCTCGGGAAGCAACGCTAGCCAAAGAAGAATAACAAGTGTATACAACGTATCAAAGAGACATATCGTCACAACGTAGTGGATAAAGATGATAATCTGACTCGTGAAACTCCAAGGGAACCATACAAGCAAAAAGGTGAGTGCCCAGATTGGTCCGCCATACTTGATATAGATAAGACGCCTACTTCCCCACCGTTCACGGTCAGTTCTATCTGACAACTGCCCGGAAAGCGGGTCATTAAGAGAGTTGACTGTCATATAGATTATCTGTCCGAGGATAAAGAACGAAGGGAGCAGCGCAAGATCATCAAAGAAGAATTCAATGTACTTGAAGCTGAACACAAAACCCAGCAATCCTGTTGGGATTGCTCCGAAGGCATAACCCCAGAGGTTCTTACGGCTTAGCTTTTCTGAACCTTCCACGAGTACCAACTCCCAG
>JBHLOX010000089.1:0-11258 GCA_048940045.1 Promethearchaeota archaeon | reverse complement strand
TGAGAAACGTGTTGCTCTTGGAGCTGCAGGTGCGATTCTTGCATATCTAAATGATGTACTCAGGACCGGGGCAATGATGGTGACGGGCATTCGAACCTACAGTGTGGAAACCCACATGATTGTTGATGCGACGACACAGCGAAATCTAGAGCTGATAAAGAACGCACGAGATGGGAGTACACGTGGGACTCTCCTCTCAGTACTCTCAAAGACAGTCACTCCTATGGGAAAACGAAAATTGAAACAATGGATGCTGAGACCCCTTCGAGATATCAAAGAAATCGAGAAGCGCCAGGATGCAATTGAGGAGCTGGCCAGAGACGCTCTCAATAGAAAGGGTATCTCAGATAGTCTGAGAGACCTAGGTGACCTCGAACGAATAACCAGTAGGATTGTCTTTGGAACCGCGAATGCAAGAGACCTTCTTGCACTCCGGAATGCCTTGGCTAAACTACCCAAGATTAAGAAATCACTGTCGGACTGCAAGAGTAAGATCCTGAAGGACTCTGCTGGTTCCATTGATCCACTTTCTAAACTCCACAAGACACTGAAGTCTGCCATTGTTGATGATCCTCCGGTTTCAGTACGTGATGGCGGGATGATACTCAGAGGTTTCAGTAAGGAATTGGATGAGTTGCGAAACACAATCTCATCTGACAAGAAATGGATCGCCTCGCTGCAAGCTTCCGAGAGAAGAAGAACTGGAATAAAGACACTCAAGGTAGGTTTCAACAAGGTCTTCGGTTATTATATTGAGGTGACGAAGGCCAGCCTGTCAATGGTGCCTTCAGAGTATGAGAGGAAGCAGACCCTGGCAAATGCAGAGAGATTCATCACTCCTGAGCTTAAGGAGAAAGAGTCCACAGTCCTTGCTGGTGAAGAACGAATCAACAAGGTTGAGTACGAAATCTATGAGGAGATCCGTGATGAAGTACGTGAGGCTACTGCCATCCTTCGTCAAGATTCCGCTGCAGTTGCAGTGGCTGACGTATTGGTTTCACTTGCCGATGTTGCAGTCATTAGGCGATACAGCAGACCAAAGGTGATTGAGGGAACACGCATCAAGATCACTAATGGTAGACATGCCGCCATGGAGGTCGTCCTTGGTCCCAATGAGTTTGTCCCAAATGGCATTGAGATTGGCGATGGTGGAACCACTTTATTGATTGTGACTGGTCCAAACATGGCAGGGAAGAGCACCTACATGCGTCAGTGTGCTCTCATTGTGCTGTTGGCACAAATGGGTTCATTCGTCCCCGCCAAGAGTGCAGAGATAGGTCTCGTTGATAGAATCTTCACAAGAGTGGGTGCATTCGATGATTTAACTGCTAGACAGAGCACATTCATGGTAGAGATGGTGGAAACCGCGAACATTCTGAACAACGCCACTGAGAGGAGTCTAGTCATCCTGGATGAGATAGGGAGAGGGACTTCAACCTTTGATGGTATGGCTTTGGCTTGGGCAGTGGCTGAACGGATTCTTCAGATGAAGACCCGCGCTCTATTTGCCACACACTTCCATCAGTTGACAGACATGGCAAAACAATATCATGGAGTCAAGAATGTCCACACCCTGGCAAAGGAGTCAGGTGACACAATCGTCTTTCTCCACAAGGTCGTGGATGGGGGGACTGACAGGAGTTATGGTGTTCATGTAGCAGCTCTGGCTGGAGTTCCCGACGAGGTGGTGAAGAGAGCAAAGTCACTTCTTATCAGACTTGAGAAAGAGAACATCACTGCAGTTGATCTCACCGATGCAGACTTTGAGGACACTGAACAGTCAAGCCTTGAAGCATTAGTGATTGATGATCCCATCATTGAGAGAATTGAACATGTAGACCTGGATCGAACGACGCCAATGGACGCTCTAAACAAACTCAAGGAAATCCAAGATGAGATTAAACGTCGAAAGTCCTGATTTCCTTCAAGTTTAGACCCTTAGCGAGCCACGGAACCCTCTATCCCTATAGAAGGAGGGAGCACTATTATGATATGTAAAGACATGGTTGTAGCGGCGAGATGCAAAGATGGCACCACCGAGTTCTCTGATAGCAGAAGGTGTTTTCAACCAGCTTGAAGTCTTCGTATCGAAATCTCCAAGTTTCTGTAACTCTCGATATTGCTTTTCTGTCAAAAGCTCAATGCCCATGGTAGCAGCCATATCAATAGCGTTACCTCTTAGGCCTCCCGATGTCGCGCTTTTCGTACTTTTCACCTTCTTTCTTGCTTCCTGCCCCTCACGGTCGTAACAAACATGTCTCCGGTCATTAGGACTCTGAGCTGAACAATCAAAGAAGATGTATTCGTCTGTCCTCTTATCATACCCAACAACATCCGGCTCACCGCCAGTCCTTTCCATTTCGTTTAGTGACCAAAGTTTTTCAGGATAAGCCCTCAGCTTCGTTTGTACCTTCGCCCATTCAAGACCTTTATGGCGGTTCATGTTTTCCTCAAAACGGGACTTCAACATATTGAGTAATTCTTCACGTTGTTCTGGTTGCAATTTATTATTGAGTTCACCAATTGTCATTTTAATCATCCCGATTTTAACCGAAACCTATAGAAGATATAAAACTATAGTTAAGTGAATATATCCGTGCTGTGGACGTTTGAGAAGATTAAAATCAAGGGGATCAGAGGTTTGATTATGCACAAACCTCTACTAACACCCTCCATTTTGGCAGCTAATTTTGCCAACTTTGAAGCTGATATCAAAGCAGCCGAGAAAGGTGGGGCTGACTATTTTCATCTAGATATCATGGATGGTCACTTTGTTCCAAACATATCCTTTGGTCCTTGGGTGGCTAAGATTATGAAGAAAATCACAGATGTACCACTCGATGCCCACCTCATGATTACTAATCCTCGTGAATACATCCCCAAGTTCATTGACGCGGGAGTTGAACTAATCTATCCACATGTTGAAGCATCCTTTGATGTATACCGCACAGTCCAGATGATTATAGACCACGGTGCAAGGGCTGGGATTACACTTAATCCAGCAACACCAGTCGCCTTGGTAGAGGGTGTTTTGGATCTCATCGACTCTGTTCTACTGATGTCTGTGTGTCCGGGATTTGGAGGTCAGAAGTTTATTCCTTCAACTATGAAAAAGATTGCAGATCTGAGAGCCCTTTTAGATTTACAAAAACCAGAAGTTAGGATTGCAGTAGACGGTGGTGTCACTCTACAAAACATAGGGGCCCTCCGCAAAGCAGGTGCTGATTTCTTCATTGCAGGTTCAGCTGTCTTCAAAGCCCCAGACATTGAGCAGCGAGTCCGAGACATGAAGAAGGCAATGCAATAGAGACCCAGACCCCACGTTTTAAATCTAGCAAAAGTCTTTCTTGATATAGAGTAGACCATGTTCTGGTCAAGACAGGAGTGAACAAGAGTTGAAATTCTTCATTGATACCGCCAATGTTGAAGCAATACGAAAAGCACACGAGAGAGGAATGGTCGATGGAGTGACCACAAACCCATCGCTTGTCGCTAAGGAGGGTCGTGATTTCAGGACTGTAATCGATGAGATTGCATCCTTTGTCAAGGGGCCAATTAGTCTTGAGGTAGTGAGTGAAGATGCTGAAGGAATGCTGAAGGAAGCTCGTGAACTCAACAGCTGGATTGACAACGCAGCCATCAAGATCCCAATGACATGGGAGGGTCTGAAAGCTGTCAAAGTCTGTGCGGATGAAGGAATCCAAACCAATGTCACCTTAGTCTTCAGTCCCAATCAGGCTATCCTCGCAGCCAAAGCAGGCGCGACTTTCGTTTCACCTTTCATCGGAAGACTTGATGATATCGGTCATGTAGGTATGGATGTAATCGAAGGTACTGCTCAGATTTATGCGAATTATGGTTTTGAAACAGAGATTATCGTTGCCAGCATCCGACATCCAATCCATGTCTATGAAGCAGCACTCATTGGAGCAGACATTGCTACAATCCCCCCAGCGGTGCTTGACAAGATGGTAAATCATCCACTCACAGATGTTGGAATCAAACGATTCTTGGATGATTGGAAGAAGGTTCCAAAGAAGAAGTAAGGAAAAGAGGGGCAAAAGGGGCCCCTCTTGCTGTTCTGCTTGGTTTCTTGGTCATCTCGCCAGTGATGACTATGACGAAACCGATACCACCCAGCATGATCAACGTTTCAGTTGACAGCTCAAACGGATCTGCAGGTCCGGTTGGTCGTGGAGTGGTGGTAGTTATTGATGGTGAGGTCACAGGTTGGCGAAGTTTATGAATATCACTTATCTATTTATAATATTATTACTTTTAATATATGAAGATATGTTGGGTGAACTGATGGAAGAAACACCTATACGCTACACACATTATGACAAGAATGATATGCCAATTTGATACAGAACAAAGACGTGCGTGTTATGAAGATAGAAGCGGACCTGGTTGTATTCAACGGTAATATCATCACGATGAATCCACAAAAACCAACTGCCTCAGCTCTTGCAGTTAAGAGCTATAAAGTTCTCTCGATTGGCGAGGAGGAAGAGGTTGTAGACCTGATTCCCAATGCAAAGAAGGTCATAGATCTCGGAGGTAAGACTGTTGTTCCTGGATTCATCGATGCACATACTCACCTCACGAGTGCTGGAATCAAATCAGCGCATGTTCAACTTGGCAAGGTTGAGTCTGTTGAGGAAGCCGTGCAATTCTTGACGGATGCGGTTTCCAGATATCCTAAGGGTGAATGGATTCTAGGATACGATTGGGACGAAAGCACATGGACTGAACAGAGATTCATCGAGTCTAAGGATTTGAACCCTATCAGCAAGGATCATCCAATAATGGTCACTCGAGTCTGTGGACATCTTGCCTCGGTGAATAGTATTGGTCTCAAGAAACTTGGAATATCTCTCGACCAAAAGGGAGTTCAGAAGGATAGGATTGGAAGACCAACGGGTGTTTTGAAGGACATTGAAGAAGTATGGGAGAAGGTGAGACCAGACGGAGAAAAGATTCAGGAGGGTGTGAAGGTAGGTAACAAAATCGCGAATGAGAAGGGCATCACAACCGTTATTGATAATGCAGCAAGTGGTTATCTTCGACATATCCGTGAGACAGAAACAAGGCACGAATTAACAACCCGAATGATTGTGAATGTGCCTGTAGAGCTGATTGATCATATGATAGGACTCGGTCTAACCTCAGGTATGGGAAGTCCCTTGGTCCGGATTGGAGGCGTGAAGATCTTTACCGATGGCTCAATTGGTGCAAAGACAGCTTATGTTTCCAAGGGTTACATTGACAATCCCAGGAATAAAGGCATGCTACTCTTCCCACAGGATAAGTATGAAGAAATTGTGATTAAGGCTGTAGCAAACAACATTCAGACAGTCACACATGCAATTGGCGACGAAGCAATCGAGATGGTCCTCTCAACTTTTGAGGACCTTCCAGACAAGAGTATGCTCAGAGAGCAGAGACACAGAATTGAGCATGCTGAGATAATCAATGAATATCAGATACGTCGAGCTGTTGGGCTTGGACTCATCTTATCAATGCAACCCAATTTTGTTGGACGTTGGCAACAGAAAGGGGGTCTTTACGACCAACGATTTGACGCAGAAACTGTTCGCGGTATGAACATGTTTCGAGTTGCTCTCGATAATGGTGCGCGACTTTGTTTTGGTTCAGATGGTATGCCATACAGCCCCCTCTATGGAATCTGGTCAGCAACAAATCATCACAATGACAGAGTCAAACTCACCGTTGAAGAAGCTCTGAGATGCTACACAATGGAGAGTGCATATTCTGTCTTCCAAGAACACACTCTCGGTAGCCTTGCTGTTGGGAAGAGGGCTGACTTTGTGGTTCTCTCCGACAACATTCTTGAGGTGCCAACCGACAAGATCATCGAGATAGATGTGGAGATGACTGTTGTTGGAGGAATTGTCGAACACTCGATATTAGGTATGTGAGGTGTTCCAGTGGGTAAGATCAAAGTCCTGAGTGAGGACCTTGTTTCACTCATATCTGCTGGTGAGGTTATCGAGAACCCAGCTTCGATTGTCAAAGAACTCATTGAGAACTCCCTTGATGCTGGAACTGACATGATAGACATCTCTATCGAAGGTGGAGGTATTGACAAGATCGTGGTTTCTGATAACGGGTCTGGAATATTGAGAGAAGACTGTGAGGTTTGTTTTCAAAGATACTCAACAAGCAAGATTTCTACTAAGGAAGATATTGATGCCATCTCAACCTATGGGTTCAGAGGAGAGGCCCTTGCTAGTATTGCGGCTGTTGCAGATGTCCGAATAACTACTCAGACAAAAGAGGAAGATGTAGGTACATTAGTAGTTTCGAGAATAGGAGAAAGTCCCAAACTTACAGACTCCTCAAGACCAGTTGGTACCACTGTTGAGGTTAATGATCTTTTCAAGAAGATACCAGCAAGACGAAAGCATCTTGCCAACGCCAAGACTGAGGGTCAACGAATTCTCGAAGTCATCATGAAGCACGCTGTTATCAGGACCGATGTGGGCTTTAGGTTGCTTAGAGATGAGAAAGCTGTGATAGACTGCCCACCCACCGAGAATGCCATTGATAGAATCACATACCTCTGGGGAAGTGATGTTGCAAAGGGTCTCGTTGAGGTTTATTACTCTGAGGAGGGTGTGTGGGTTCAAGGTTTTTCAGCGATGCCTCCAATCTCCCGTGGAAATAGGTCTCGTGAATATTTCGCAGTTGTACAAAGACCCATCTCCGATGAGCGGCTTAGTCAGGCTGTGGAGTCTGCATATTCTACATTGCTCATGAAGGGACAATATCCTGTTTGTGCATTGAATATTGGGATGAACTTGATGGATTTCGATGTTAATGTTCACCCTACCAAGCGAGAAGTGAGGATTCTAAACTTGGAAAAGGTGAGTTCCATTGTCACAAAGGCTGTAAGGGATGCCATTGGTGTGGACAAGCAAGAGTCTGAGAGTCAGTCTTTGGAACCATTTATTGATGACAGTGCACCAAGCGATGGGAAAATTCGTACGGAAAGAGCTATGTTAAATGAAAGGAAACAACAAGTTCTTGAATCAGTGCCATTGATTGAACAGACAATTTTGGATCCACTTACCGAGGTCGGTGAAGGCGAGGAGCCAGTGAACCTACTTGGTGGTATATTTCGAATAGTCGGGCAGATTCATCAACTCTACATTCTACTGGAGGATGAAAAGGGTCTCTTAGTCATTGACCAACATGCAGCCCATGAGAGAGTTCTCTATGAGGAGTTGAGAAAGGAGGTCAATGAAAATAGGGTAGCAATCCAAGAGTTGCTTCAACCTTTTGTCCTGAGCCTAAGTCCAACAGAAACAGAACAAATCCTTGAGCTATCAGACACTCTTGGAAATCTTGGATTCTCAATCTCAAGTTTTGGTGGAGCTGATGTGTCAGTGTCTGCTGTACCAGAAATCTTTGGACGGACAACATCTGAGACAGAGCTCATCTCACTACTTGACCAGATTACTACTATAGGAGTTTCTGAGGCACAGGATGTTTTCATGGATGAACTCATAAAGCTCACGGCCTGCCATTCTGCAATACGGGCTGGACAATCACTAAGTATTGAGGAAATTCGGAGTCTGATAGAAGAATTCTCCAGAACAAAAGGCACATACACCTGTTGTCATGGACGACCGACGATGATCAGGATTAAGAAAGAGAATCTTGACAAGGCGGTTGGTCGTTTGGGACATGATGCCATTGAACGGTTCAAAAAGCGTCACAGAATTGAATAAAGAGAGGAGTGGGAAGTCCCCTCATCGAGACCTCCCAAAACTGATTATTTCTTCTTCTTCTTTGCAGGCTTCTTCTTAGGCTTTGAAGAGCCACCACCGCGACGACGAGCGGCTAGAGCTCCAATCACTATGATGCCAACAACAACGCCACCGATTATCAGAAGTGTTGTTAAATCAATGGGGAATGTGAAACCACCACTTGGAGGATTCAACATGAATGCAATCTCATTTTGCCATAGTTCAACCGAGTCGCGATAAGTTGAGTCATCTTCGTCAGTTGTGCAAGCATCAATAAGATATCCATTGTAGAGCGTCTGATAGTCATTACTCAATACAATGAATGCATTACCACCCTGTTCGGTTGCAGTGCTTCCAGCCAAGGCGGTGTATCCATCCAATACTGTGAGGGTGTCTCCATCATCGCCAAAAGCTACGTCTGATGTTAGATTTGCTGCATCTAGATTATTTGGCTCAGTAAAGATTCGATGTGATGAGTCCCACATGAACATATCAGGATAATCGGCAGGTTCTGCAGAGTACTCGACTCCTATCTTTGACCAGATCGGATGAGTACTTGAACCATCAACATCAAAGTATGACAGGATCAATCTTCCACCGTCATTCACATATGCGTATAATGCATCGAGTTCAATGTTTGTGAACCAATAGTTCGACTGATCCAAGATCACAAGGTCCCATTCCTTTGAATCAATGAAATCATCAATGTAGTCATCAGTAAAGAACGGTTGGTAGGAATGTCCAAGATCTCTCAACGCAGTGATAACATCTGCATAATGTCCACCATAAGAAGCGTACACTAGTATGTTGGCATCGTTTGATGTCAACCAGTTTAAGACATTCAGTGCAAATTTCTGATTGTCATATACAAGTGTGTTATTTGTGAGGAGACCATTGTCAAAGATATTCATATCTGCAGATAGAATTGCTCTTCCATCTCCAAATTCTTGTGCTGCGACTACTGGGAAAGCACCATCATACCAGATACCTGTTGCATTTGATAAAACAACCAGATGGTTCCTAAATCCAATTGTGAGTATGTCACAACCCTCTAGTGTATAATGTGTTCCAGGAGTCGTTTCAACATAATTCATGATATTCGTTGTACCTAGACTCATGTCGAAGTTTTGAAGTAATTCATTAATTGCTAAGTCGCCAGGATTGAGACCTAGACCGTATCGATCTCCAAGAACTAACAGGCTACCACCATTGGACACCCAATCTTCAACAACCGCCATTTCAGCGGCTGTATAGTTCAAGTCAGGCCAACAAAGCATAAGGACATCGTATGGGTCTAGTCTTTCAGCTGTGAAATTACCAGCAGCAGATGGATACAACTTGTCAAATGTAAAAGTATGATTAACCGCCAAAGCACGGAACTGATTGTAGCTATTTGTTGAGGAATATGCAGTCGCATAACCTCCAATGTAATCCCATATATCGACACTTAGGCGTGGAGAATGTGTCAAGTCGTAGACAACACGACCCTTTGGTTTTGGTGTGAGCCATTCTACCGAATCGACGATTATGCTCTCGAAGTCAGTTGGAATTGAATAACCATCACCAGGCAGATGGACAACACGACCTCCGTTGTCACACTGGTCCAAGGCAAATGCAGTTACAAGAATTGTAAACTCATAATCCGATATCAGTCCTGTAGGATTTGAGTAAATGTCAATATTGTCAAGTACCAAAGTTGAGGTCATCACCCAATCTCGAGTTCTCTCACTTACAGTATCATTAACATGATAGTCTTTCATTGTGGGATGACGTGCTGTTATATTCTGCAACCCAGTTTCACCATAAGTCCACATAAAACCCCCAGACCCATCATCACTACTAGTTGGGTCAAGAATTCCCGCATAGCAGAGATAGCTTATCGCGCTATTGAAACTCAACAGACCTCCTCCACCCATCCAGAATTCCTTGACATAGTTGATAATACTAGGTCTAGGTACATTGTTGACAATGATGAAAACATCGTAGGCGGCTGTAATCAATTCGTGATTAAGAATGTCCTCTTCAGTAAGAGCCTCAACTGAATGGCCTGCACTCTCAAGAAGGGTTGTTATTTCAGTGATATTGTTCGTCAGATAATATGCACCAGAATATGCCGGCGTTGTGACATTATCTTCATCGTATATTGCTACTCTAGCATTGTGTGGTATCTGTGACAACAATGCTTGAGATTCGAATGGACCATCAATGTTTGTGAGAACATTGCTTTCTCCAAATACAAGCACTGATGGAACTACAAGTAAGCTTCCTAGGAATATAGTAATCATAAGTATAGGCGTGCCTCGTTTCAGGACCTCCACCTCCCGAATTCGTGAGTTAGCTCAATATATAAATAAACTAGAAAAAGGGTCCAACCTTAATTTGTCAGATCGTCAATGAATCTCTCGACTTCTGGAATGATGATTGAGGTCAGGTCTTCTAGTCGATTTCGAACTCGCACAATGTGTCCAGCAGTTTCCTTCATGATCTCAACAGCCTCAGGCCGCATGTTAGAGCTCCCCTCAAATGCAGATGTTACATCAACCAGACGCCTCAGACTGGATAGAACCTCAAAGTATTCTATCTGGTCAACCTTCTGACCAAGTACAGTTTCATAACCTCGTAGAAGCAGGTCACTCCTTTCCCTGGTATCATAGGCATAGCTTAGTAGAATTGTCCATGCTAAATCCATTCGGAAGTCTGCAATTCTGGCCGCACCCCAGTCAATAACAAATGCTCTATCATCCTCATCTACTAGGATGTTGAATGGATGAAAGTCACCATGAATAATCGAAGGTGTCTTACAAGGTACATCAGTATAGCGATCTCTTGCCCAATCTACAATGGGGAGAAATTCCTCTTTACCAATATGCTTGAGGCCAATCTCGATTTCAGAAAGAGTTGACTTGATGTAGAAGTATGGGTCTTCAAACATAGGGATTTTATCCTGAGGTGTAAGCCTCCTCCAATCCAGTTTGTGCAGACGTACGAACAGATCAAAGAACACACGTAACCATCTCCTTTGATCTTCGTGCAATTTGTCATCCAAAGTATTACCATTAATCCGATCCATAATGATGAAAGGATTACCGAGTTGAAACGATTCAGTTTCGACAATATGGACTCTTGGAACAGGATAACCGATCTCATGGATTTTCCTCATTATCGAAGATTCTTTCTGAGCTTTGCTAACTGCATCAGCACCAGGATAGATTCTGGCTACCAGGTTCAGCACTTGTCCAGTGCTTTTTTCAAGATCGAATGAGAGTATCTCAGTTTCCCAACCACTTGTTATGTACTGAAGGTTGTGAACATTGATGTCATCTTGCCCAAGGCTAGACCTAAGATACCTACGAAGTCTGTCTTCGTCCATTTCGAGACACTCTTCACTCCGACAATTTCAAGAGATATTATTGTTGCGACAAGAGTTTTCAAGGAGAGATTCACCAAGAACAGGACAATCTATGCAGATGGTTGATTGGGTGC
>JBHLOX010000088.1:0-11279 GCA_048940045.1 Promethearchaeota archaeon | reverse complement strand
TCAGGTCCTCACTGGTCAGATGGTGGGAAGTTTAAGGTCTGGAGCATGTTTGTTGGAGATGATGTGCTAACAATCAGTACCAGTGCACCCGAGTTCACAGACGATATATCCTTGGATGTTGGATATGACGTAGTAAACATGATCCGCGAGCGGTTACCACAGGTTGGCGGCGTTGCTGTTGTCGATGCTCACAATTGCATTGATGACAAGGCTGTTTCTGTGGTTCCTGGTGATCCTGAAGCAAGCGAGTATGTGGGAACTGTATCCGGAGCTGTATTCTCAACTATCAACAACGAAAAGACCAAGGTGCAGATTGGATTGCACCAATTTGTTCCAGATAACATCAGCCCTACTGAGGGGATTGGACCAGGTGGAGTGATTGCCGTCGTTATGAATTTTGGAAACCGTGAAATGGCATTGATCTCCATTGATGGAAACAACATGGAACCAGGATTTAGGGAGAAGGCTCAGAGTATACTGAAAACACAAGGGTTTGATGATGCCGAGATTATCACTACCGATACTCATGTCGTGAACGCAATCTCTCTGTCTAGTAGGGGTTATCCTCCAATAGGTAGGCACAAGCCAGACGAAACTCTTGAGTACATTGTGACTGCCTCAGTGAAGGCTCGTGAGCGTATTCAACCAGTCAAGGTCGGTCTAGGATTCGGCAAAGCCCGTGGACTTAGAACATTTGGTGAGAAAGGATTTGATACTCTCACACAGGATGTAGCTGAGGCCTATGGTATTGCCAAGAAGGTAGGAATCAGAGCTGGAGGAGGTTCGATTCTCCTTTATATCCTCCTAACTTTTCTATTCTGAGAGTTTTACACCCTTTCGATACAGGTATATGCAAGAGCTGTTGTTCAGAGATTCTGGTCCAAGGGTGGCAATCATGAAGAAACGAGTCCTTGTCTGTTTAACAGGAGCCAGTGGTGCGATCTACGGAGTTAGACTATTGAGAGCCTTGAAAGCAAACGACCATGAAGTTCATCTTATCATCAGTAAATGGGGTGAGGAAACTCTCAAGTATGAAACAGGGATTGATGTAGAAACTCTCAGCAGCGAGGCGGACTTCATCTACGATGAGTATGACCTAACAGCAGGTCCAGCTAGTGGCACCTTTCCAATTGATTCAATGGTTATTATCCCATGTTCCATGAAAACCCTTGCTGGAATCGCCCATGGATATGCAGACAATCTTATTTCAAGAGCAGCGGACTGCAGTCTGAAGGAAAGACGAAAACTGATAATTGTCCCAAGAGAGTCCCCATTAAATCTGATTCAGATTAGAAATATGGCAATTGCAACTGAAGCGGGAGCTATTGTCATTCCAGCAAGTCCTGCATTCTGGTCAAAGCCAAAGACCATTGAAGAACTAGTGGATTCTGTTGTCGAAAGAGTACTTGCGCATTTGGACGTTATAAAAGACTCTGCAGCAAAATGGACAGGTGAAACCTAATCAATTCGTTTCAATGTATGGTTTCATAATCCAGTTAAAGAAAGGGGAGAAGTGTCTTGAAACACTCCTCCTTTCAGCATTTGTCTTTTATCCCCAGTGCAAAGGCGTACCACAGTGTTCACAGATGATTGTTTCTCCAGGAAGTGCACGCTTTCGCAATGCAGCACCACACTCTGCACATTGGATTTTCTTAGGAGCGAGGTCATCAGTCTTTGCTTGAAGTTTGAGAAGAACCTCTCTGAGATTATCACGCATCTCTGATAGTAGAAGTTCCATTTTGTTCTCATCATCACTCGCGACGGAAATCCGCATGGTCAGATTCTCTTTTGAAACCGAGCCAATCACGATGTATTCTGTTCCAGCCTTGGCTTTTCCGTAGTACCATGATTCCTCTCCATTCTTAGTCCCACTTTTCTCACCGACGAACTTCACACTTTGTTGTTCGATGATATCGTTGACAATGTCAAGCATCTCTTGAACATCAGCATCAGGTTCGATCTGATATTCCGCAGCTCTTTCTGTCTGTAAGCTAGTTTCAAGGAGTTTCTCAAGGTTTGCCATAGTCATGGTTGAAAGATATGCATCCCTCGCAGCAGCTGCATGAGCATTTGGTATCTCAACCTTACTCTCACCATGGTTATCACAGTTGAGATATGCCTCTGATTTGTCACCTTTTTCCTCAATATGTGACAGAATCAAGGGATTGTGACATTTATGGCATTCGAACAACTGTTGATAGAATCTCTCAATCACAGGCTCAGGAGCGCCGATATGTAGATGCCGTTCATAACTATGACCATTTCTACACTCCATCTTTAGCTCTACAATCTCGTCTCGAACCTTTGTATCACGGATAGTCATGGGAGATGTGCATTTTTCGCACTTGAGACTCTCTTCAGTTGAAGGTAGTCTGTCAATCTGTTTGTTTCGTTCTTCAAGATGTTTGAAAATGCCTACTACAACATCCTTCTTGAAGGCGCCATGGACAGGGCAGACTAGCTCAAGTTCTACGTGATTACCACTGACCTTGGATTCTACAATGTCGGTTACCATGTCGCAATCATTGCACTTCAAGACACCGCCAATAATAGCGTCAATGGCTTCTTCATCTAAGTCAGACGGTTGTGAAAGATCAACGCTGTGACCATTTTTGCAGCTACACTTGAGTTTGTATTTCATTTTATCAAGTTCAACAGATTTGATTGATAATGAGTTTCCGCAATCACGGCAATTCAACATCGATTTCACAAGGCTTCCTTCAGACATGGCCTCTACAATGGATTCTACCATCCATGCATACTCAGCAGGGAGTTGTTTCTTCTTCTTCCCATGTGCGGGACATGATATTTCTAAATGAGCCTTATTGCCTTTGGGTTGTGAGTCTAATACCTGACATGGAAGTCCACATTCATCACAATGAATGAGTCGCTTGACCATTGTTTTGAGTACTGACTCGTCAGCTATCTTTGGGACAAACCGCATCTCTTTGTGTCCATTGGGACATCGTGCTTTAATCTCAAGAATTCCTTTCTTCTCAGCAATCTCAGTGGCAACAAAGACCTCGCCACATCTAGGACAGCTGAGTGAGTCTAGAATTGACTTTGAGAAGTTTATGTTTGCTTGCATTCCAGCGACTGCTGTGTGGTAGAATGCAGGAATGTATCTCTCCTGAGGACCGTGTATTGGGCAAATGAAAGTGTACTCTGCTTTACGCCGACCCACATCAGTGTTCATCAAGGACATCGTGGACCCACATTCAATGCATGTGAAGATCCCCTCAAAGACCTCATTAGCCATACTGTCAGCCTGATATTTTGATATGTCCCTCTTTCCTTTATGACCGTTCAGACACTGACAATAAACTCGAAGTGTATTACCCCTCAATTCGCCAGCCTGAACGTAGAAAGGTTCCTTACATTTTTTGCAAGTGAAAATTGTCTTCTCCTCCACCAGGCGCGCGGCGGTGAAACTATACCAGATTTACGTAAGTTCCTAAAAGGTATTACTATGGCATTACTGGAGGTACAAAGCAATGGTCAAAGTATGAGTACAGTACTTGCAGCGAATAGGCTGTCGGCGTCCCATTTCTTCGACCTGTTCAATCTCTAAGGGAGCACCACAACGAAGACAAACCCACGAGTCCATTGTATCAGCTAACTCATCGATGGTTGTTGGCAACATAGCCACATCATCACCCAAGGCTTCAACCCTTAGGCACGAATGTCGCCCATTTTCAGGACCGCTAATTAAGATAACAACTGCAACCTTCTTCTGTGTGTATTTACCTTCTGCATAGCCCCTGATTGTGCCAACAAATTCACCGCCAACAATACGCTCTTCAGTGTCTACAATGTGGAAGTTCTTGGCAGGTAGAATCTTCTCCGCTTTTGTAAAAAGCACTTGTGCATTCCAGTCGAGTGTCTGCTCTTGCTGTGTCTTCTCAAGACCTGTTAAAACAAGATTGAATGCCTCAGAGGTCTTCTTAGAAGGCAGTAGCAAGTCGCAAACAGAACGAATCAGAAAAGGCTCAACACTCACGGTGTGTAGCTGGTCCATGAAATCAATGTAGGAAACTGTGGCTACAACTTTACCCTGGACACAATCTTTTGTAGGGTAGAGTGTGAATTGAGGGCTTCTAAAGCCACCAACTTCGATTCGGGATATAGTCTTGACACTATCTCCAGCAAGTTCCATACAGTCCTGGGGATATGCGACAATTGAAACAGTGACGTTCGTAATCACATAGCCACTGTCATTCTTGATTTTGACTTTGAAATCAAACTTACCACCGACAATCTCGCACCCTCTTAAGACAACGACACCGGCGTCACTTACTGCCATTGGTGCTGCAGACACCTCCAGAACCTCTGGACGCGTGTGCTCTGGAGCCTCTATTGGAGGTTTAATCTTGTCCTCCTGCATCTCATTGTAGGCACTCTGCATGGCTTCTGCATGGTCAGGTGGGATATCAAGAACTGTTTTCCCATGGAGTGAGCATAGTAAAACAACACGGTCTTCACGATCACGTGGTTCGATATTAACCAGCTCAAGTGGTTCATAACATTCTGGACACTGATATAGTCGTTTATACAAACCTGTGAGTGTCTTTTGATCAAGTCCTGGAACGAAAAGCCGTTTACTTCTATGACCATTCCTACACTCAACGTCGAATTCTATCAAACCGCGACGTTCCTCAACATCGTGTACATTTAGAGGCATACTGCATTTCTCGCAGCTGAGGCTCTTGATTATCGAGGGCATCCGATCAATTTTGGATTGATATGCCTTAATTTGTTTGAAAACATCCGGCGGAGTATCACGAGTCATGACACCATGAACAGGACAAACTATTCTGAAACCAACTTTCTTCCTGGTCTTCTTCGTGTCAAGTATGTGTGTAAGACCACCGCACTCTTCACAGGTCAACAAAGCAGTCGAGATTCGACCAACTACTGGTTCGCTCCATGTTATTGGTAACACTCTCTCGGATGTGTGTTTTGTACCAGGACAAACACACTTCAACCTGTAGCCTTGTTTGCTTTCTTCGATGCTCCTGATTGCCAGAGCATGTCTGCAGTCATGAGTTGTTAGTGACGACCGCACAACCGCATCCTCAGGAATTTCGGAAACGGCTTTTTGAAGAAGGTCCACTTGTGTGGATAGAATGTCCTTCTTCGTTGTACCATGAATCGGACATGTAGTGGTGACCCGAGTTGTATTTCCACGCCTCTCTAATTCCGTTATGTGTCCAGGCAAACCACACCTATCACAATGCACTACACGTTGTAGAATATTCTTGAGCAAAGTGGTTTCTAGGCTACTTGGTAGATATCTTGTTGATTTGTGTCCATTTGCACAACGAGTTTCTACCTCTATCACACCTCGTCGCTGGTCGATCTCATTGACCGCATACACTAGTCCACATTGAAGACATCTAAAAGAGTCGATGATTGAGCGAGGGCTGTCAACATCAGCACCAGCTAATTCAACAGCTGCATGGAATGAACGAGGAAACTCACGTTTTTGTGGGCCATGTATAGGACAAAGAAAGATGCCCTCGATGAGATTGCCCTGACCCCGCTCTTCGATATGGGTCATGTTAGAACCACACTCAGTGCATGTATACAGTTTCTTGAACACTTCATGAGCCATATCCTTGGCCTGATGTTCAGACAGTCGACGGATACTCTTGTGCCCTTTTAGACACTGCACCTCCATGGTCAGGATTTTTTCCTTTAACTCGGCCCTGTGAATGTAAAGAGGGTCACCGCATCTCTTGCATGAAAACACAACTTTGCACCACTGAAAGAGAAAGATAGTCAGCGACTTCAGACTTTCAGGATACACTATTAAGGGAATTTCAGGTGAGTCCCTTTTGGATGCCTCTCAGGAACAGATATTTACTGTTCAGATGTGTCTGCTTCTTCTGCGGAATCCTCCTCTACATCCACAACTTCTTCCTCGGTCTTTTTAGTAGCAACTTTCTTCTTCCTTGAATCAATGAAATCCTCAAGGTTTTTAACAATGGGAATCTCCGCCCTTTGGAGTGCGAGGGAGGACCCATAGAATATAATCAAGACCCCACCAGCTACGATGAATGGGGGACTAAGCAAATTGATCGTAAGAAACCAACTCATATAGTATCCAATGACTTGGATCAATCCGCCCAATAATAGACCTGGAAATGCAGAAGTCACAGGTTTTGTCATTGCAGCTTGAACAGTTGCAATGAGAGTCAATCCGAAACCACATACTACGACCAGAGGCCCTATGATCAAAATCACGGGTGTATACAAACCCAAAAGCCAGATGACTGCTCCAATCACAATCATCAAGAAGTTGGGTGAAGATGTCACCTGTCCGATAACCTCGGTTGGCATATCACTCATTGTCCTCACCAATAGTGTGCTACAATAGGTGGATGATATTATATATTGTGGAATTCTTTGTTCTATTGACTGCCCGGTGTGTCAACACTCTCAAGAACTCTATCTGCAGACTTCTTTATCTTAGATCTATATCCACGGGTTGTATAAACTCGAACTGGTTTTAGGATTCTCGAGAAACTTCGAGCCACGAGGCTTAGGTCAGTGGCATGCCAGAATTCATAGCCACTGGATCCGCGTTCAAAGAGAACCAAATCATCAAAGCCAAACCGTCCAGGATAGAAGGTCACAGAAACTCGATCTGGAAAGTCTATGTAGACATTACTAGGATCGATTCCAGCATCATCAGCAATCTCCTTCTCAATCTCGTAAATACCATCTGCAGTTGCTAGCTTGCCTAGGAATACTGGATCAGTGATTGCTCTTGAGCTAGTCAATTTGATGAGATTTCTTCTGTTGAAGTCGCTAAAGATACTATTTGCAGTCCTGATCTCTTCACTATCATCAGGATCGACTTTGAGTAAATGGTGCAAAAGTGTGATGTCATCACAGTGTAGATATGAAGTAGGATCCTCTGTTGGTAAAGAGAAGAGCTGAGACCCAGCCTCATCTAATACTCTAAGCAGCATGAGCTCTGCAGCTCGAACAGTCTTATGGAAATAGACAGCCTCAAACATATTAGCTGCTGCAGACAAGTAGGACTCGAGAGTAAACAGGGAGCTCCTTTCTACAGCAATCTTGTTCTTTGCAATCCTCGTAGCAGAGAATAATCTTCTGAACTCAAGCTGGGCATATTCTACTCCTGCAAAGTACGAGTCTCTCTCTAGATCATCAATCAACTCTGGGTTTATTGGACAATGGATAAGGTCGATTTGAAATCCTTTTATTGGGATTCCATTGTGGACGAGGTCAATTACTTCTTTTTTCGTGAATCCATGTTTTTCAACCAATTCCCCTACTTCAGATTGCTCTACGATTATAGTAGCAATTTTCGGTCGGTTGATTCCCCGAACTGAGAGGTATTCCTCAGATACGTTAGCCCAAGGACCATTTGTTAACATGAGTAAAAGAGACGCCAGACGACCCTTGAGCACCTCATCAACTTCTCCATCTAGATACTCTAGAAAAACTTCCGTCATGTGCATGAAACCAAGAGTCCTACCCATTAGAGAGATGGCCGCCCCAGGGTAGACCTTTGATATACCAGCTGGGCCCTGAATGTATCGGAGCCTTTGACTTAAGCGTAGATCGATGATTTCTTTCTCCAGTGCAGTAAGAGAAACATAACCATGAATGGGATCTTTGATTTTTGTGACTGTGGGAAAATCTGCTACTGGCATTTATAATACAACCATTTTCTTTGACTTCCTAATTGTATAAAAAACCCTGAAATACCTACGCTTCTTTGCTGCTAGGAGAACCTTCTTGAAGGGTTTTATATCAGGCAAGGCATCATGAAACATCTGGTAATCCTGAGTATACTGGTTCTTCTATTGGCAATACCCAGAGTTCCAGCTGTGTATGTAGAATATTCCAAAGGAACCATTCAGGCTGAAGCACCAACTGGCATTAGTACAAGAGTCTATGGTGTGGATTACTCAAAGGTCATTTTCGCCGATGTTTCATTGTCTAGGTACAGAGATTTTGTGGAGAAATTTACGGAGAATGGTTCAAGATGGATTTATGATTACTCTATGGTCCATCAAGGAGCCAATATGTATGCTAGGAATTACATTATACAGCAGTTTGTAGAACTCTCACAAGGAAGGATTGAAACAGAGATAATTGGAAACTACATGAACATCGTAGGAAAATTGCCTGGGTATTTACCAGGCGATAATCCTGCATTTGCTATAACTGCCCATTACGACTCAGCTCGGTATTCTCCAGGAGCTAATTGTGATGGTAGTGGAATAGCCGCAGTCTTAGAGCTTGTCAGAGTTATGTCAATGTATGAATGGCCACTTGATATTTACTTCATTGCATTTAATGGTCTACTCACAAGGACTGGTATGGATGGTAGTCCGCAAGTGGCAAACGAGTTCTGGAACAGAGGAGTCGAGCTGCTGATGCTTTATAATGTGGATACACTCTTGTTTGCTGATGTGTCGGCCCCGCCTGACGGGAGGATTCAGTTTGGATATTCACCAGGAGGATATCACAGAGGGCGATACTGGGCGGACCTAGCCCGTCAGATGAGCAACAACGATGGACAAAATATTATTGTCCAAATTCCATCCGCTTCTTTCTACCTCTGGGAATCATCGGACCACTTTCCTTTCTACACAAGGGGCTATCCTGCAATGTGTGCATCTGAATCTGGGATAATAAATGATGACCAATATCAGAGCCCAGATGATAGTTGGGATAATAGGGACTATAGATACAGCTATGGTCGAGAAGCAACAGCAGCGATAGGGGCAAGTATTGCTAATACAATGAGTCGAGGGCTGGGCCAAGAGATGATGATAGATAATCAATTCACACTTAGAACTGGAAATTTGAAACAGATCTATATAACTATCACAACACCTACGGTATTGAACATATCAGCAAGATGGTTTGGTGGTATGTCATCATTCTACCTATACAATCCTGCGGGTATTATGATAGCAGCTCAAGAGTATGCTCATGCTTCAGCATGGGAACCCTCTGATGTATTCAGCAAACCTTTGACTGGACCTGGGCAGTACACTTTGATTGTGAATAACACTGATGTCAGAGTTGTGGGTTATGAGGTCAATGTCACTTTTGACACCGATATTGAGGGTAATGGGATATTGGATAGTCAGGAATATTGGATTGATGAAGCACTCTTTGAAACTGATCAAGATGCTGATGGTCTGAGTGATGCTGAGGAGCTTTTTCTGGGAACGAACCCATTGCTTGTCGATTCGGATAACGATGCAATGCCTGACAAATACGAATCCGACAACGGTTTTGATCCAACAGACCCCTCAGATGGTGGTGAGGACGCAGATTCAGATGGGCTAAGCAATGCTCAAGAGTACACGGGGGGACTGAATCCCTTCTCTGCAGATTCTGATAATGACTTGATTCCTGATCTCTGGGAACTTGAAAACGGGCTCAATCCTTTGGAGGATGATGCAGCTCTTGATTTTGACCAGGATGGTGTAAGCAATCTAGAAGAGTTCCTAAATGACACGGACCCCCAAGTGCCTGAGCCACTGGAGATTCCATCGGAAATGGTCGTCACATCAGTCTTACTGATTGCTGTAATCGGTGCATTTGTTTATATCCATAGGAGAGAAGACCCTTGGAACTAGAAGAGGTCAGTCGATGAAGCGAGGTTTTACAATTTTCCTCATCTGCTTATTCATAGTCTTTAGTCCACTCCATAGTGGATTTGTTAGTAATGATGATTCTGCGAAGAATATGTTTATTCCAACTGTAGATCCAAACACCGAGAGCACTGATATTTCACAGCAAGTATTCAACACAGTGTCACTGAAATCATATCGTGACTTCATCATAGAACTCACTCAGAATGGATCAAGACCTGTTGGAACTCCATCCAACCTAGGTCAGAACAATATCGCTGCACGGAACTGGATCGTGAACGAGATGCAGGAAGTTTCCAATGGCAGAATCGAGGTAGAGGTGCTTGGAGAGTGGGCATCGGTATTAGGAAAACTGCCGGGATACTTACCCGTGGATGCTCCAGCTCTCATGGTCGGAGGACATTACGACTCAGTTTCAGCAGCACCAGGAGCAAATGATGATGCAACCGGTGTAGCGGCAGCCTTGGAACTTGCCAGAGTGATGTCGTTTTACGACTGGCCATTAGACATATACTTTGGCTGTTGGAATGCTGAAGAGATTGGACTACTTGGTAGTCAGGAAGTCGCTCAGATTATGAGAGACAGAGGTGTCGAGCTCTTAGCATACTATAATGTTGACATGCTCTTGGTTCCAGATCCATTTGCAGGTACTGGAGAGCAAGTTCTGATGGCATATCCAGTCGGACTCTATCACGAAGGGAGATACTGGGCAGAACTTACCAGAGCGATGAGTCAGAACTATGGTCAACATATGATAAATCCAGTCATGTCCATTTCTTTCTCAGGCTGGGAACGTTCAGATCACTTTCCGTTTTCGAAGATAGGATATACAGCACTCTTTGCACATGAGAGTGGTTTTGAATTTGACACAGCGTATCATACACATCAGGATGTGTGGACTAATCCACTCTATGACTATGATATAGCTACCGAAACAGTAAGAGCAATCGGAGGAGCCATGGCATTTACAATGGCGAGAACCTATGGTGAACCGACAACCCATGATTTGGAGTTCACATTAGTACCTGGTAATGAGAGAGACATTGTATTCGCAATAAGCACTCCAACTACAATCAATGTGACTTCAAGATGGTTTGGTGGTGGTACATCCATCACACTCTTTGACAGCAACGATCAAGTGCTTGTTCAAATGGTGGATGAAGAAGCTTCGCCGTGGGAACATACTCAAATCATTAGTCGGAGTGTTAGTTCTAGCGGACTGTACAGACTTAACGCTGCAAACTATGGGGGCACATCTGTGGGTCACGAGATTACAATATCCTATGAAACCGATATCGATGGTAATGACATTCTAGATAGCCAAGAGTTCTGGTTTGACCAAGAATACTTCTCAATGGATTCTGACTTCGACACAATCAGCGATGCTCAGGAGATGATTATCGGTACAGATCCTTTCTCAAATGATACAGATTCGGACTCACTTCCTGACCCATGGGAGATTGAACATGGACTTAATCCATTGGACTATTCTGATGCATATGCTGACCAAGACGGAGATGGTGTCTTGAATATAGTTGAATACGCATACAATTGTGATCCGAATGTTCCAGATTCGGACTCGGACACAATGCCAGACCTATGGGAGATTGAACATGGGCTTGATCCAAC
>JBHLOX010000008.1:0-42035 GCA_048940045.1 Promethearchaeota archaeon | reverse complement strand
ATGTTCTTGATGATAAGATCCGCAACATTCGTTGTCTTGTGTCGGATTAACATAATCGGCTTATTATGGCTCCAGACATGAATGTCTGTCCGAATCGCTGGCACTCCGTCAAGTAGAGGCGAATGACTCAGAGAAACATTCAGTTTTCCCTTTCCATGTGCTTCTCTCACAACTGAGAAGGAATCGTTCTCGGTAGACGCAGCCATGCAGAACACTTCATCCACATAGTATGTCTGCCAAAATCCTCCTTTGTATCCAGCTGGATTTCGGAGTAACAGGCGATCCTTTCCGCGGGAATCTATCAGACTGAGGCGCTTCATGAAGAAACCCAGACTACCTCGGCCTCAGGTTATACACTCGACACAGTATGTGAGATCTAGCCTCGGCTTCCGGTTACCGGTTTCCAAGGTCTCAGACATGACTGATCACGCTACCTATGCTAAAGAACCCTGAGCCTATCATGATATAAACATCATGATACATCAGACCTGATACAGTGTTTCACAGTTCATAAAGTTGATAAACCACCCACAAAGACCGTGACAAGTTCTGGTGAGTTCTTCCAATGACAAACCTTAATGTTGAGCAGCTACAAAAATGGTACCGAAAACAGCTTAGAAATAAGTCAAAGGATTTCATTAAACAGGCTGAGAAAAGCTACCGGATTGTGGAAACTGCTCTAAAAGATATTGAGAAACTAACGAAAGAGTTTCAGGAAGAGGAGGATGAAGAACTCGAATCTGGTGGTATTGCAACTCGTTTTGCAATGAAAATTGGTGAAATTGTATCCGACTTCTATGTTGACAAAGATATCACCTACGAGAACACAGAAGCAATGCAAGGCGAAATTCAACGCTTCATTCAGGAACTGTGGGGTGCAGGAGCCCGATGGATTCGGAGAATGGACAAGCGCTACAAGAATGTGATCAAGACACTTGATACCTATATGAAAGAGCTTGCTCGGGAAATGAACAAGATTAGCAAGCTCTTATTCGAATACAGCTGGGTCAAAGATTTGGAGCGAATTGGTGGTCGCATCGAAACACTTCATGATCTAACATTCAGCAAAGAAATATTCGAAGAACAGATTCGTCAAGTTCGAGATAAGATTCAAACTGCACAGACTGAGTATGATTCTGCGAAGGCAGCATATGAAGAATTCACTGACACATCCAATGTTGCAGAACTCCTTAATCTAGATGAACAAGCTGAACACATAAGCAGTCTACTCAGAATGAAACTGAATCCTTTGAAGAAGCAAGTTAAAAAATTCTTTCAGCATGATACAGGGGTTCGTATAAGTCCTGCAGGTCAAAAAGCTTTGACTGAGTATTTTGAAGACCCGTACATAGCAATTGCTGAAGAATTGGAAGGCTATCCTAGCCTTATCGAAGGACTGACCGGACTCCAGGAGGCAATCGAGAAAGGAAAACTACCCCTCAAGGACCGACTTGCACGTCGGGCTGTAGAAGAAGTCGAAGCAATTCGAAATGGTGCGTTACAGAAGTTCCAAGACCAGGCAAAAGAGATTGAAAACAAACGTCATACCTACGCTGGTTCTGATGTGTACTCAAAGAATGAAGCTCTTCAGGAAGCACTGAATGAAGCTACAAAGAACTTGGAATATCATACAAACGATCTACTACGAATCAGAGATGATATCACAAGACAGATTGACAAAGTGAAGGAATTCAAGGAACGCATTGAAAATGAGATTCGCGAAGCTTTCAATGAGAAAGTCACAATACAGATTGAAGTCAGTCTAGAACCATTGCTTGAGATGTGTAAGGTATAGCCGTATTGAGGAGAAAGCCTTGAGAGTGTTAGTCACTTCCGAGCAAGATATCGCGAGCTTGACCATCAAAGATACACTAATCACTGACTATGGATTCATTCAGACTGAAGATTCATTTGAAGGGAGTCCGATTTTTCAAAAGGGAGATCAAACCAAGCTCATTACGACGAATCGTGACATGATTCATTGTGACCATCTGGAAAATTATTTCGATGCAGAGGTTTTCATCTTCTGTTCTAGGCATCGTGCTGAGTCAGGAAGACCCGCACTATTGGTCCATAGTACTGGAAATCTAGGTACCGAAGCACTCTTTGGTGGAGAACCCCAGCAGCTCTCAGTGTCATCCCCCTCTCTAGTATCCGCCGCGCTCAAAAGATTGTTTGAAGAACGAAATGCAATTGGATTGAATGAGTTTGATGTGTCGCTAGAAGTAACACACCATGGTCCTACATCAATGAAGACTCCTCTCGTATTTGTAGAGCTTGGAAGTTCAGAGGAATTTTGGACTAATCGAGATGGAGCCAGTGTTGTGGCAGCAGCTGTTATGGATTGCGTCAATGAACCATTATCTGGTAAAGCTGTAATCGGTTTTGGTGGCACCCACTATGCCAGTAAGTTCAATAAAATAGTACTAGAGAAAGGTTACAAAATTGGACATATGGCTCCGAAATATGCTATCAATAATTTGACTGCTAATGTATTAAATCAAATGATCACTCGCTCAACAAATCCAATAGTGTCTGCAATCATTGATTGGAAAGGAATGAATGCAGAGAACAAAGCACACATCTTTCCTATGCTTGAAGATGCAAACATCGAAGTGATTAGAGCAAAGAATGCGTGAATTTTAAGATATAGCTCACACTTTTTTAGTCATTTGTGGCTTTCCGGAAGAGCGCATTACATTCCCGAAAGGCTAATTACTCTCCCCGTCACAGAACGGACACTATCGCCATAATTAGTAGGGGATGCTATGGCCACCGAGAAAACAGATGCAGCCGTTGAGGAACTTCAAAAAAAGGTAGACAAATTGTCTGAAGAGTTTGCTAGTCTACAAACTGAGATAGATACCAATGTAGGAAAGAAGCTTGATGAATTAGCAAAGTCTCTCAAAGGAGTGGACTCTGGGAAGAAGCTGGAAGAGATATCGAAATCAGTCAATGGAATGGACTCTGCTATAAAAGAGATCAAAGACTCGAAAGAGGCTGCAGTCATCATAAAGAAGCTTGATGACATTCTTGTATCTTTAGCTGATAATGAAGTTGTACAAAAGAAGCTTGATGACCTCCAGAACTACATCGCTGAGTTCTCCGGCATTGAGGAGAAGATTCAGGATCTCGCTGGTCAGTTTGAAGAAACAAATGAGATAGTTGGAATCATTGTCCGACAGCTTGATGATATTGAGCGGAAATATAATGCGGCTATAGACAAGGTCACAGAAGCAGTTGATACACTCTCAGAATTTGTGAAAGCTGAGGCTGCAGCACCTCCAGAACCAAAGAAGCCCACTAAAAAGCCCAAGGAACCCGAGGAAGAGAAACCAAAAGTCACACCTCCTGACAAAGCCAGTCTTCCATCAACAATAGATGCACTGATGGATAATCTGATGACTCTGGTTGTTCCACAGACCGAAGCAACTGAGATGGCCGAAGCATTGGAGGAAGTACGTGATGAACTTACAACAATGATAAAGGGACACACACCAGTTCTATTCCAGTTTGGTAAACGAGCGCGTGAACTAAAGTCATATCCACCAACTGCGACCCTGAATGAGAATGATATCGCTAGTCTTAGCCGAGAAATCAAATCATGGAAAGTAAAACTCAAGGAAGTAGCTACGAGTAGTTAGTTTTCTACATCTTATGTATCAAAAAACCATGTTTCACAGACATAGGTTTATCTCGATGAAACCACATGAATCCACAGGTGACTCACTTTCGGTTCCTTCACCGTTGGCGAGGCTATAGAGAGCTGGACTGGTCCAACTCTTAGGTTATCAACAGAGAAGTGGATATGACATTCATGGATATCAAAAAGCACAAAGATGAATTCGCAGTAAGAATGAGCCTCCTTGACGCTTTAGCTGATAATCAATTGGCTCTAGAATTGATTGAACTTCATGAGCAAAAATGCATCGAGTGTCAGGAGGACAGGTTAAGCTGCACGGTTCGTCCTTCATGCAAGAATAGGAACTACCTAAATGCCCTCATTGAGATTGGTGTTACTCCACAGGATTTACCGAGTTTTTGCTATAGCCAATATCTTGAGCAGATACGACGATTTATTCTTGAAAAAAAAGGGCGAGGAATGATTGATAGAAGAATTCCTATCAAGGATTTACTGTCAACTTTAGGTGTGAGCTCTATCCGTCACTTCACGACCAAGTTCAAGAAAATCTGGAAGGATTTTTCTTCCGCACATGAGGGTAATGTGATGTTGACGATTGGAGACAGCCTGCTTTTTCATTTTGATTTTGCTAGAGGGATTGTTACACTAAACCCGATACATGATCAGATAGAGAACTATGAGGTTTTCAGACTCTATTGTCAGATTTTCTCGGACCATTATAATCTGAAATCATCTGTTCAAGACCTGACATTGAATTGGTGGCTTCTCTCGATTGAAGTGGAGAAACACACACTCAGTAGTGTGAAGAGTCAACTGAAATCTGGGTCCCTAAAAGCCTTTGAAACGGTTTACGCAGCTGAGATTGATGGAATAATCAAGGTTCAAGCTGAGGTCATTGCAGGAGATGAATCGTCATCTCTTGAAGCAGGTCAGCTAAGAGACCTGTTTGAACGTGTGTCAAAGTTCGAGAAGCAAGAATAACCTGACAACGAATCATCCTAAGCAATGGTCTATGTTGTCAATGGTGGGATGCGCAAATGAGTGAGAAAACAGCAACGGAAGTTGTGTCCGTATTGAAGAAGAATCTCGGTATAACTGATGTCGAGTCCAAGGCCTTACTACCTGTATACCTTGGTGGGAATATGACTGCTGGTGGAGTGTCTCTTATGTCTGGAGAGAAACTCGCAACAGTCAAGAAAGCCCTTGAGCGACTTGCAAAGAAGGGATTGGTAAAGGAGATTGAAGGCATTGTTCCTGTATATCGTTCGGTACCACCGAATCTATCTCTTTCACAAGAGCTGGCTTCTTTCTTAGATGAGGTCAGGAACCTTACTGATATTTCTGATAAGACTTTCAGTTCGAAATTTGAGGAGATTGACAAAAATGTTGAGAAGGTTATCTCTTCTCAGTTAAAATCATTGGAAACAGTCCAAGGGTCTCTCACAAAATATGAGGATGAAATGCTAGATTTAGTTGGTAGTCGTATCGAACAGGTAAAAGCTACAGCCACTGCGGTGATGGGTGCTCTCTCCGAGGATATTGAGGACATTATGAACAAACTAGATACGTCATTGGATAATCGATTAGGTGCCAAACTCACAGAACTTCAAAGCGAGCTTGACAAGAGCCAAGTCAGACTTGAGAAAGATGTGATACAGATTTCCCGTCAATTCGATAAGTGGCTTAAAGCTGAGCGGAAAACCACAATCACCTCTATTTCTGAGTTTGAAACCAAGGCAAAATCACTCATAAAACTTGCTCGAAACGCGGTTACGAAGGCACTTGAGGCATCCTCCGCATCTCTTCAAAATATCACTCAAGAAATGACAAAGACACTGAGTTCGATGACCTCTACTGCATCCGACAAAGGCGTCGAAACTCTCAATTCAGTGTCAGATGATCTCACTCAACTTCTTGCTCTTCTGGAAGGCGAATTAAATCAGACCTACGTGGCTGGCCAAGAATCATTGCGTGAAGTTCTAGCTCAAGCCCGCACCATACCTGCTGATTTTGGAGAGTTCACGAGTAGCAAAATCAAATCTGCAGCCGAAATTGTGGATGTTGTAGGTGGCGATGTTGAAGATTGGAAGGTAGAAGTAACTAGTTTCATGGATGTGGCTTCCCAATCCGTCACCTCCCAACTTGAACAGGTAGCCTCCACTGACGCTAACTACATAGAGGTTCTGAAGAACACGCTAACTTCACATATTGACAAATTGAATGGAATGATTAGTGAAGAATATCGCCAAGTCCAAGGTCTTGCAACCACTCTGGGAACTGAATGCGAAAATACACTTGCTGATACTCGTGTTCTAATGCTTGAGCTTCTTGAAAAACAGAATGCGACGGAGCAAATAGGATGTGACGCTGCTGCGAAGACACTCCATTCAGAACTAAACAAATGGGTTTCGGGAACTGTACAGGCTATAGAGAAGAATTTGCAAACAACATCTGAGGATATCTCCAATATTCTTGATACAGAATCTAGTGAGTTACACACATTAGCTGAAGCAATGAATAGTAGATTGAAGTCTGCATTCAATTCTATAATCAAATCAACTACCACTAAAAATGAGGCATTAATCACATCTGTAAAGAAAACAACGCATGACTTCGAAGCCAGTGTCGGTTCAACACTTGAGGATTTGATTGGAAGTTTTGCTACTACTACAGAAAAGCAGGTCAGAGACTCAAAGAAACTGTATGAACGATTGAGAGATCGGCTGGATAAACGAATGACTCAGAGAGTCACAACGATCAGCTCCCACGCGGACAAAATTGAATCTGAAATCCAGGCAATAATCAAGCAACAGGTTGATCGTATTGATCAACACACGTCGGGTATACGTGAGGAGTTTCATACTCACCTCGAAGACATAACCCAACAATTCATCACTCTGACACAGGGTATAGAGGCAACATTCAATGGTCTTTTATCCAGTCAGACTGTTGAGGCTCGTGACCTAATTGCTTCTACTCACACCGAGTTTAAGACATCCCTGAAAAACGAGATGGCTTCTCTAAAGGAAGACTCCTTGAAACTTCAACAGGAATACTCCACAGAGCTAGGATTGAAGATTGATGAAGTTGCCTCCTCAGTTGCCACGGTGAAACATGCACTTGAGGAGTTGGCAGTACACAAGAGACTCGAAATCTCTGAGAGCATGGCTGCCACTCTTGACAATCTGGAGAAATCCATTCGTAGCACAGAAGATAATTTACGCTCAATGGAAGCTGGTACTATCAAGCAGTTCACAGAAAATCTTGATCAAGTCAGTCAGGAATTCAATGCAACTGTTGAAGGTGCACGAGACACAATAAATGAACGTTTGGACAATGTTCGATTAGTGACGACCGAAGCACTAGAAAAAAGTACTACTGCAGCTAAGAGTGCAGCTGATGCATTCGTGTCGGATCAAAAGGACCACAAACAGCGATACTTAGCAGATACTAGCAAGAAAATCAACCGACTAGCAACAAAGCAAGTAAAGGCATCGAAGCTGAATATTGATGAATTTCGAACTGACCTCTCTGAACGAGAAACCAGTGGAGTAAAAGATCGAAATGCTGCAAAGGAAGAGGTCATCAAAGCTGTTGAAGCAAGAAGAGCAGAGGTGACTCAAGCTTTTGATGCAGCATCAGTTTGGATTGACTCTACGGTTTCAAATGTTGCAACGTCACTGGATTCTTTTGGAACCAAACTTAGCAATGAACTCATATTAATGCAGAGAACTCTTCAGAAGTCAGCCGATGAAGCTTCTGCAGCTGTCATTGAACGTGGTGATGCCGACATAGATAAGTTTGCTGAGATTACTACAACACTCTTCCAAGATGCTGAATCCACCGTCAACGCAAGACTTGATGACTTCGGAGGAAGCTGTGCTTCTGCGCTTGCAAATGGTACAAGTGCATTCACGTCAATGCCCAATGTAATGGCAGAGAAAATCACAGAAGTTGACCAAGCAATCAACGAAGAAACGAATCAAAACTATAGTATGGTTGCAGAAAAACTTGCTTCCTCGTTCACCGAGTTTCAACGATCATCTGAATCTGCATCAGAGGAATTTCGAAACCTACTTGAACAAGCATCAATTCAATCAACAGAGAAACGGAACGAGGCAATCAAAGCAGTGCAAGAGAGTGCGATTCTCACGAATCAGCAGGCAGCGAGAAAATTGGAAGCGATAGGCTTGGAGTTAAAGACACAGCTGAGCACTCAGTCCTCCACACTGATTGAAAAAGCTCATTCTGACTTGGCTGCTAAGAATCTAGTACTGACTGAAGTTGTTACAGGTGCAAGCAAGCAATCAAGTGAAGGAACAACTCAACTTAGACAGGCGCGTAATGATGCGCTATCGAAATTCAGTGATCAAGTGGATAAATCATTCCGACGCTGGTCGAACAAGCAAAGAAACGAGATTGCTGCTTTAAGTGAAAATATCAAAGAAACGATTGCAATAGTAACCGAACTAACTACTGAAACTGTCGATACTATCAACGCAATCCATTCTGCAGGTGAAGAACTACTAGTAGCTCCAACTGAGAGAACTTGGTATCTTAGTGGTACACAAGAAGCTTGTGCTCATATAATCGATATGGCCCAACGTGCAGAAAATTCCGTGGTTGTTGCAGTGCATGATCTCTCGTGTCTGGACTTGAAGAAACTTGCGAGGATTAGGAAACCACAGAGGAAAGTTCTCATCGTGCCTGAAACTGATGAACCGGACCCAGCTCTAGAAGCACTAGACGGATGGCGAATAAAGCATACTAACACCCCAATGCTTCTCTCGGTCATTGATGATCGTGAGATTCTTGTTGGAGGTGCTCGAGATTCAGACACTCCAATTGCGGTGATATCTGAGGATGTATCATATCTCAAGCTTTACCATGACGTCCTGGGACCGCGGTTGATCAGGAGCAGTGCGGCTTAAAGTTCCAATGAGTATTCGATGGCATCCTCATCAAAGTAGTAGCCAGGAATCCTGGTTGAAACAATGAAACCAGTTGATTCGTAGAGTGCTCTAGCCGCGACGTTGCTCTCTCGAACCTCTAGAGAACAAGTTCGTATGTTAGTAGCCCTTAGTTTATCTACGACAGTTGAAAGTAAGATTGTACCTTTACCTCTTCTTCTTTCATCTACTTGGACAGCAAGGTTAAGAAGGTGACCTCTTGACTCTCGGATATCGGTTTCCCACACAGCATACCCAATCACCTTGCCATCCTCCTCCAATACATCCATGAATACTGCTTTTGATTCGTCTGTTGCCATTTGTCCTCCATGAAGGCAAATATTGAGGAAGATCGAGTATTCCCAAGCCACCGGAAAGCTCGCTCTTTCAATCATCATAATTTCATCGATGTCTTCAAGACGAACTTTTCTAATCATTCTATCAGCTCATACAACTAGGAAGACTGGCCATTTCTATAATGTCCGTCAACAGGATTTCCGCATGAAAAGCAATAATCCGCATTCTCAGGAAGAGGAGCTCCACACAACGGACACGATGAACTCACACGAAGATAGGTTGCTCTTGATCCATGCGATTGTAGAAATCTTGCATCCTCAGTCCAATTCTTGTTTATCCACCAGAAGCACATCATCATAATGAACAGAGTTGATAGCATTAAGACTGGAGCAAGATTTCCACCAAACAAGAATGGGAATACAAAGAAGGTACTCCCTTCTCCGAAATCCAAAAGGGCAAGCCCTAAACCTAGTATGATGAATCCAATTGTGATAATGAACAAATCTCTATTCTCCACGTGTAATTCACCATCAGGTCATGCAAAGTTTCTGAATTTGAAACCCCAGTTGACGATTGCCTATTAAATTATGGCTCAAAGCGCTGAGGATACTATAAAGAAAACGCACACAAGACATATCAACAACAGTTGAGTTATCGTCAATTGCTACGCCACCAATGTAGTAATCACCAATGATGACTACGAGATGGTGTGGGGGTGTGAAAAGATGACGCCAGGTGACAAGACGAAGAAGACCAAGAAGATGGCAAAATCGAAGTATCTCTTTAAAATCACAGTAGTGGGTCCTGACGATTTACTGCTCGAAGACGTTCTTTCGACCTTCGACCCGGTTGTGAAAGTGGATGGGATTCGAATTGTGTCTGCTGGTCATTCTACAGATGACTCTGATGTCAAGGCAGTTTTCATGTCCCCCAGGCATGCAGCACTGGATATTCTTCTCTCTATGACTTACAAGGGAGCCAGTGCGGTCATTATTGTATTAAGAGACCCTGATCCTGATTTAGAAGCAGTTTACCGCAATGAAATCCGGGAGAATCTTGGTGCGAAAGTACCTACACGGACTGTCACAATTGGTTCATCATTGGATAACTTCAAACGTACTGAAATCCATCTCACCTTTGATGATTTGATTGAAGAGATTCTTGCTCTGAGAGAAAAGGAACATAGGGCGAAGGAAAAGAGGAAGAAGGAAAAGAGCAAGAAGAAAAAAGAGAAGGACACCAAGAAGTCGAAGAAGAAAAAGTGACACGTAACACGAAGCTTTTTTTCGATTCCAGCTTGTGTCTTGTTTGGTGTCTATAATGGACTCAGACAAGAAAAGGTCGGACGAATACTGGATGGGAGTCCGAGACTCATTAAGGATGGTTGATAGTTTCATCAAATGGGCACGAAGAAACAAAGATCGTGCAAAGGCTTTGGATGATTTCATTCATGATGGATTGGTTGCCGCAGCAAAAAGATGTGAATCCTGTTTAAAGGATGATTTGGGCCTGTCTTTCGCTGAGGATGAGATGCCATCCAGAGAATCCTCTGAACTGGAACATGTACCATCTGGTTACGAAGTAGGTTCAAAATTGGAAGTACCAGCTGATGAAGAATTTGAAGTCACTCCTAAAGATATGCAACCTGATTCATCTGAGGTTCCGATTGAGTCTGATAGTGACCCGATCAGTATCGAAACAGTAGGTCGTCTTGAAGAGGAAGCGATTGAAGACCTCTCAATTGATGGTCCTCCCCGAGAGTTCTCATCAGATTTTGAACTTGTAGAACCTACTGACCTTGTAGTTGAATCCCCTAAGGATGATGATAGGGTCAAGGATGAAGATAGTGAGGACACCAGTCATAAACCATCATTCACATGGGCTGATTACGAAAAAGCTGTGGCGCCTGCAAAGAAGGACCCTGAGCTTATTGAAGAAAGTGAAATGCCACCCCCTGTTGAAACAGACACAACAATGGAATCGACAGAATCAGTGAGTATACCAGAACCTCCAGAACCTCCTGAAGATGACTTCGAAACCAACACCGGTGAAGAAGACGCTACTGATGCTTCAGAACCAATAACCGAACCCCCAGCTCCTCCTCCTCCACCAGATAGCGATGAGGATGAGGAAGAACGACGACGTCGAGCTCGTAGACTATTCTTTGGTGACTAATTTTCGTCGCTAATCATTTCCTGAAATATCTTCGTAGCAGCCTCCGCAGTCGCGACTCCCTTCACAATAAGGTTTCCAGCTGGCATAATAGTTACTTTGATATCAGAATCAACTTTCACAATTAGGAACCTCTTCCTTCGATCGATTTCGTAGGAGGATTCTAGCTTGCGAGCAAGTGTGTCAAGGTCCAGTTTCAGTATTTTCCCCGGCGAAACATTGTAGCTCTGTGAACAAAGCTGAGTTGCCCTGGGCTCACTCTGGATCTTCTTTGGTTCCTTAGGAGGACGTGAACACACTTCACAATCTGAGGCCTTTCCGATGTCAAAGAAATCAAAGCTCAATGTACTTGTATCAATGGTCATCAACCGGTTCGCTAAATCTGGAATCCTTCCAAGTGCAATCTTCAACGTTTCATTGACCTCAACTGCAGCTGCAATAGAGAGTAATGTGGGTGATACGCCCACATGTGCACATGTGTTCTCTGGATTATCTTGCGCATCTCCCATAACACATTGTAAACAACCGGTTTCTCCAGGGATGAATGTGGTGAGATTGGCGTAATGTTCAACAGCTCCTGCGAATACGTATGGTATTTTTAGAGCTAGACTTGCTTTGTTTACAGCTCTCCGTGCCTTGAAGGAGTCCAACCCATCTATGATAATGTCAGTTCCCTTTAGAACATCAATTGCGTTGTTATCATCAACGGACACGCACATAGGATCAAAATAGACCTCAGGATTCATCAACTCCAGATTGCTCGCAGCAGCCTCTGCTTTTGGTTTCCCTATGTCTTCTGTGTTGAACACTGTTTGTCTCTGTATATTTGAAAGCTCTACAATGTCACGGTCCACAATCTTAATTCTACCAAAGCCAATGGCCGCAAGAAGACGAAGTGATGGACTACCAAGACCTCCTGCGCCCAGCATGGCCACTGATGTACTCATTATAGTATCCATATCGCCCTCCGAGAAATCGCGGAGCGCAAGCATCCGTGAATATCTTTCTCGCTGATCGTCTGTGAGCTTCATCTCTCAGATAATGAACACAGGGGCTCACTTAAAGCCTTGGACATCACCTATGGTCGCTCATGGAGTCTAAGTCTGAGGTTGCGTTAGGACTGAAACGAATTCCTAGTGAATCGCTTCGAGCCGCACTCTCAAAGTTGTCAGAACCAATTGTGCCTCCTAAACACACGAAACGAGTCATAATCAAACCATCAATCTATGATCCCAACCTACCAGGCAATACTGATGTGAACATGATCCGAGCTATTGTTCGAATGTTCAATTCTGTTGGTCCTATTTCAATAGTTGAGAGTGACAATCCCTTGCGAACCGCCGAAGATGCATTCTCACAATGCAACTACAAAGACCTCGAAGAAGAAAATCTGGAGTTTGTCAACCTCTCAGATGCAGAGATGACATCGATTACATTCTCTGGTCACTATTTTGAAAATAGGAAAATGCCGCGAATTTTGCATGAGGATGCGTTCCTCATCAATGTAGCTACTCTAAAAGCTGAACCAGATATCTGCACAGTAGGTGCAGGGATTAAGAATCTCTTTGGACTTCTTCCTGAACAAGATAAGAGTGTGTACCATTCTTCTATTGATAAGATACTGTTAGATCTACTCGCTGCATATAGACCAAATCTCTCAGTGATTGATCTAACTAATGTTGTTATTGGAAACAGGAAAGACGGAGTTTCAAAGAAGATTGGAGGAGTAGCAGTTGGAGTTGATCCTGTGGCATTAGATTCATTCTGCTCAAGTCTTCTTGGCATTGATCCAATGAAAATAAGCTATCTGAGAAAGGCCGCAAACCTTGGTATGGGGATCATTTTACTGGACAGAATCTCAGTACGGGGCACAAAACATCAGATTGAGGAATTACATCGGCTTTTCATGAAATAGACCTATAGGAAGAGTTTATCATGGTGTTAAAGCCTGCGAATAGACCTCTAAGGTGCATCCGATAGCGCCTGTTATTACCAACAAGCGGTGTTTCAAATGGATTGGACATCTCACACCATGGAGCGAATTCCCGCCTCAGGCACTCTTAAAATGTTTGAGCTAGCGAAACGATTGGAAGCCGAGGGTATACGTATCTACCACTTTGAGGTTGGTCAACCAGATTTTCCAACACCTGATAATATAGTGGCTGCAGGGATTGAAGCGTTGAAACATGGTTTTACTCGGTACACTGCCGCCAGAGGAATCCCCCCTCTCCTAGATGGTATTGAGAAACACTATGCAGATCGCGGAATCACTATTGATGGTTCTAAGAATGTGATAGTGACTCCTGGAGCAAAGATGGCTCTCTTTCAAGGATTTCTAAGCACGCTTGACGCTGCAGATGATGTCCTACTCCTCTCGCCTGCTTGGCCAACGTATCGAGTTATGATCAGAACCGTTGGTGCGAAACCTGTAGACGTCCCTACATTTCCTGGATACCTACTTGATGAAGAGGCGCTCAAGAATGCTTGTTCCAAATCTGTCACTGCTTTAGTACTCAACACTCCCAACAATCCAACTGGCGGTGTTCTCGAGAAGGAACATATGAAGCTAATCCATGACCTTGCTGTTGATCATGACTTTGTTGTCTTCTCTGATGAAATCTATGAGATGCTCGTTTATGATGGTTTCAAACAGACTTCCATGCTTGAAATTGATTCGAACTTGGATCACACGTTAGTTATCAATGGTTTTTCGAAGACATATGCGATGACCGGATGGCGACTTGGGTATGCTATAGGAAATGAGGAAACAATCAATAATATGGTCCGTATCCAACAAAACACAACATCATGTGCAACTTCTTTTGTACAATATGCGGGATCTCAGGCATTAAGTGGGGATCAGAGTTCAATCAAGAAGATGACGGCAGAATACCAGAAGCGTCGTGACACAATCACTAGCATATTCTGTAATATTCCGGGTGTTCAATGTGTCAAACCAAAAGGTGCATTCTATGTGTTCCCAGACTTCGCCACGTACAATCTAAGCAGCAGCACTCTTGCAGAGCTGATCCTCAAGAAAACTGGTGTCACATCAACACCTGGAATCTTATTTGGGAAAAAGTATGATAACCATCTGCGGTTCTCATATGCAACAGAACTATCAGAAATCAAGGAAGGACTAGGTTCACTCGCTGATTTCCTTCTGACATTGCTTTAGACTCATTGCGATGATGTTCATCGCTGGAGGATTTCCCTGTGAATTCAGAAGATGACCTCATCCGGTTTGAATGCACAAAGTGCGGGGCTTGTTGCCGAGAAGATTCTCTGCTAGTTACCGTCACCGGTCGTGATATTTCCCGCATAGCAAAGGGCTTGACACTTGGTCCAAGTGAGGTTATCCGAGCACTTGATTTCTACCTGAGTTCAGGAATAGAGATTCCACATGGCCTTCGAGATTATCCAGTTGTGAATACAGAGAAAGGCCCTGCATTTATTGCGCTAAAAAAATTAGAGAATGGAGATTGTGTTTTTCTTAAGGACAACCTCTGTATGATTCATACGATTCGTCCAGCAGCATGTAGGTCTTTTCCATTTGTGTTCTCGAACAATGATGATAGTACGTTTTGGGGTCTTAGTGCACTGAAGCAAATCTGTCCAGGGTTAGGAGTCGGTCCTCGTGTTAAAGACTCAGAGTTGAAGGAACTAGCTATTTCTATTCTAGAACATCTAGACATCTACAATGAATTTGCCAAGGAATGGAATCAGGAGGAGGAAGAGCCAACAGCCGCGAGGTTGATCGATAAAATCCTTAGTGATCCTCGATTCACAGTGTAGCAATACTACAACTTAGTCAGTATTTGAAGGATATTTCCAAAGTTATGTTCTATTGTCCGGCTTTTCTCAGCATACCCTTGAAGAGCTACCAATCGGTCATCCTGTTTGATCAGCTCCCGAAACCTGTCCGACCTTATTTCTGAATGGATTGAGTCGTTAAGACTAAGGATTTCATCAGATGACTTGAGAATGTATTGAAGCATTTTGATGAGCATGTTGAACTCATTAATATCCCGAAGTTGTAGAGTCTGGCTATAGAACTGGAATTCCAATCTTGTTAATTTCTCACGCATCGCGACTAGATTCCTTGCCCAGTTATCAGCTTGCTCTTCATCTAGCTTTTGTCCAAGATTAGTCCAATAGCTTTGCTGATCAAGGAGCTGGACCAAGTAATTTCGAAGGAACTGAAAGTGATCGATTCCTTCCTCAATATCGTCTTCTGTCCCAATTGGTTCCATCATCTGGTCAGTCTGACTGTGTTTCACAGCAATCATAAGTGAGAATTTGTCCACGTATTTCTTCACTTCATCAGTCTTCTCTTTCTCAGTCATTAAATCGGCAAAAGTATCGCCAAGTGTGAGAATGAATTTGTACAAACAATCAGAGCATATCTCTGCACTACTTGTGATTTCTTTGGTCGATAGAAACTGCATTGCATCTTCTAGGTCATTTCCTGGTACATCTTGTCCATGGATTCTCAGGACCCATCCTTGTGAGATGCAATAGACCCTATTGTCTGGATAATTGATGTAGATTGAAGCGAAGCAGACATTACCATCTGAAGCCCGCTCTTCCTCCATACTCTCCTTGTCATAGTGAAAGGAAAATATGGAAGGGTCAATCTCAATGGCGTCAATCTCTAGAACGCTATCATTGTTAACACATAGCTTCTCGTCTCCAAACACTTTGTAACAAGGACAACCTCTAACGAGCTTGATACTCGATTCTTGTTCTTGTTTGCTAGTGTCTAACACGTTCCTTTTCTCCAACTCAAGCTCGCGTTTGCTCAAAACGCTCTACAAGATGGTTTTGATTACAACTAGTGACCATTTAGCAGTTATCATGTGGTATGTGTATCTATATTATGTAGTGCAGAAACCAAGTTGCTAAACCTATACTCAGTTGTTTTTCTGGCCTCAGAATGCTGGGAGAGCATCTCTCGAATATGGTCAGGAAGAGCATCACGTTCCATGAGACTGAATGTTCTCTCCCGAATTGAGTTGTTAACTGTGATTACCTTCTCTGAAACTCCAACCATAAACTGTAGGATGCTCAATGGGTCTATTTCATCGGATTCGTCCTCAAGAGAGAGGACTTGAAACAGAAAAACGGACTCCAGCCGGGCTAGAGTTCTATATGAGTCAACCAAATCCACCAAGTCATCATCTGCTTCATTTTTCTTCAAATTGAGGATCATCGAAGCCCAATGAGAACGACTCCTGTTGATCTCTCTAAGGTATCTCCATATATGGTCATTAAACTCTGATTGTACTCCACATCCTTCATATCCACTGAGTTGCATTGCCATATTGGTGGCTAGCTCGCGAACATATTGTGCAATGATCTTCTGCCTTTCATCATCTGTCAAGAAATCCTTGGAACTCTCCCCCAAGGTTCTAAGGTACCTGTACAGACAAACTGAACAAAGAACACCATCCCTACTTTTCTCAGAAGATGTCACGAACTGCAAGGCTTTGTCAATCTCTGATACTCTGACTGCTTTCTCGTTGATACTAATCTGCATGTTTTGACTCACGCAATAGCAGAGACCTTCCTCTCTATCAAGAAACATGAGGAGGTAGCACATACTCTTGTTGTCACTCCGAAACTCCTCTAACAATGCTCTAGAACCGAACTGACTGAAGAAGCTAGGGTCTACCGATATTGCGTTAATTGGATACACACTGTCATTGTTCAAACAGACTTTTTCATCACCAAATTCCCTGTAACAGGGGCAGCCCCTTACAAGATGATTAAGAGCATCTGCAGGTTCCGGAGTAATATTTTGATCTGCGTCTACTCGGGAAGCTTCTGGACGGATTTTGGTGACACTCCTGGATTTGTTCTTGCTAACCTCTTATTACATATTCAGCGATATGAGATAATATCAAAGTTTTTTCTACAGCTAGCTCGCCCCAGTATGGGTGGTGCGTTAACAAAACTCCGACTCTGAGTTCACATTTGAATGAATCTAGGATGTCAGGAAAAAGAATGGAGCTTGTGGGGCTCCATTGTGAAATCAACCCCACAGCTCTCTCTTGAGCAAGTCACGAATAGCAATCCGGATGGCTTCAGATCTGTTTGGATAGAGGTTGCTCTCAACAAGCTTCTCAAGTCCATCTACATAGGTTTCCGGAATGTGTAAGGTCACAAGCTTCATCTCGGTAATCACCTAAGTATGTTCACCGTCATACGTGAATATGATTGTAAGTAATACTAGGTCGATATTCAAATTAGGTTCATTGCTGTTTTCACATTTGTCCAAAAGCGATATCTTATAACTCTCAAACTTGTCCGACCGCTTTGGACCAATCCTGGGTCGTGCAGAAAAGTGGATCGTCAGAAGGGCATTGATGTATTATTCAATCCGCGTTCAATTGCTGTTATTGGTGCGTCTGCAACAAAGGGAAAGCTTGGAAATGATGTTCTTCGAAATCTGATTGAGAGTGGGTTTAAGGGTCGAATTTTTCCTGTGAATCCTCGAGGTGGTGAAATACTGGGGCTGAAGGTGTATCGATCTGTTTCAGAAATCCCTGGTGACGTGGATGTAGCAGTCATTGTCATTCCTGCAAAGTACGTTCTGACTACAGTTGAAGAGTGTGGTCAGAAGGAAGTAAAAGCTCTCGTAATCATAACTGCTGGATTCAAGGAAATTGGTCATGAGGGTCAAGAAGCGGAGAAGAAACTTGTTGAGCTAGCAGAGAAATATGACATGGTGGTTCAAGGACCTAACTGTCTAGGCATAATTAACACTAGTTTGCCCTATAATGGATCATTCTCTTCAGGGACACCAGCAAAGGGCACGATTGCTTTTGCTTCTCAATCAGGTGCTTTAATGACTGGTATCCTCGATTGGAGCCTGATGGAAAAAATTGGTTTTTCGAAGTTCGTGAGCCTGGGGAACAAAGCGCATTTGGATGAGGCTGACTTCGTTGAGGCATTTGGAAGAGACCCCGATTCTTCATTCATCCTTCTTTACATAGAATCCGTTGTTGACGGACGCAAATTCATGCAAGCTTGTAGAAAGGTCGTTCCGACCAAACCAATTTTCGTTGTGAAGTCAGGAGTGAGTAGTGCTGGTGCACGGGCTGCATCATCTCACACAGGATCACTAGCAGGTAGTGATACTGCTTATGATGTTGCGTTCAATCAATGTGGTGTTCGACGTGCAAGCAACATGGCATCACTCTTCGATGTAGCCTCCGTGTATGATGACATGCATCTCCCGTCAGGGAACCGTATAGCAATAGTAACAAATGCTGGAGGTCCGGGAATTATCACGACTGATGCCTGTGAGGTCAGTGGACTGGAAATCGCTCAGCTGTCATCAGAAACTATTGGTTTTTTGAAAGAGAATCTCCCTCCTGCTGCTTCAGTGTATAATCCCATTGATGCTCTTGGAACCGCACAGCCAGATGACTACGCACTCTGTATTGAGGCTGCTCTGCGTGATGAGAACGTGGACTCTGTTATCGTTCTTCTTACCCCCCAAGCTATGACAAGGGAAACTGAAACTGCACAGATTTTAGTGGAAACTCACAAGAAGTATCCGATCAAACCATTGATCGCCGTGTTCATGGGTGGTAACTCCATGGTGTATCCTCGAATAGTCCTAACTGATGGTGGAATTCCAGTCTTTGATTTTCCAGAGCGCGCAGTTCATGCAATTGCTGAGCTCTATCATTATACGGTCAACAGGGATAGTTTGAAGGAGGAACCAGTTCCCACTTTCAATGTTGACAAGAAGAAGACAGCAGTAATCATAGAGAGTGTCAGGAAAGACAACCGCCGCGTGTTGCTGGGAAATGAAGCTCATGCCATCGCTGAGGCATATGGAATCCCGGTAGCAAGAATCAGACTAGCGACAAGCTCTGAAGAAGCGAAGTTACTTGCTGATAAACTTGGGTACCCTGTTGTTCTTAAGATTGCTAGCCCTGATATAGTACACAAGAGTGACATAGGGGGAATCCGCATCGGATTAGAAACACCGGAGGAAGTAGAAGAAGCGTTTCTTCAAATTCTCGACAATGCGAAAAATCACATGCCCAATGCGATGATATATGGGGTTGATGTCCAAGAAATGGCAGAGAAGGGGAAGGAACTCATAATTGGATGTTCTAGAGATTTGCAGTTTGGACCACTGGTGATGTTTGGTGCGGGAGGCATCTTTGTCAACTACCTCAAAGATATTTCATTTCGCCTTGCTCCTATGACACGGAGTGATGCTGGAGCATTAATCATGGAAACCAAAATGGGATCGCTCCTCAAAGGTGTGAGAGGTGAAGCTCCAAGTGATATCACTGCAATTGAGGACACTATTCTCAGGATTAGTCAACTAGTCACAGATTTTGAGGAAATTGTAGAACTTGATATCAATCCCATTTTTGCTTATGAGAAAGGGAAAGGCGTTTCGGCTGTTGATGTTAAAATAACAATAGGAGGATGATATGATGGCAGAGAACATTATAGTTAGTGGAAACACACTAACAGGGAAGACCATGGTTGCTATAGCCCTTGCGGCTAAGCTAAAGGAAAGAGGGAAATCAGTTAGCTACTTCAAACCAGCTGGAACGAAGAGCTATGAGTACAGTACTGGCTCTGAAGATGTGGATGAAGACGCTGCTATAATGAAAGAGCTTCTAGAGATGAAGCAGAGCCTTTCAAGCATTTGCCCAATTGTTAGAACAAAATCTAGCTATGATGAACTTCTACGCATCGGTCATGATGAGTTGAAGAACCGTATCAAAGATTCCTATTCTGAGGTTTCTGAGGGAATGGACTATGTCATTGTGGAGGGAACAAAGGCGTCATGGCACCTCATGCATGTTGAACTCTCCACCCCGCAATTGGCAAGGGAGCTCGGAGGGTCTGTTCTCTGTCTAGTGAATTTTCCTGATATCACAGCAATTGATGATATACTTCTACAAGTAGAGCTCTTCAGACAACAGAGAATCGAAAAGGTGAGTATTGTCCTCAATATGGTGCCTCCCATGCTCAAAAAGACGGTGACAGAAGAAATTATGCCATATCTTGAAAAGAGAGATGTTGCTCTTGTTGGAATCATTTACTTGAATCGAGAGTTGTTCAGTCCTACCGTTCGAGAGATTAAGAGAGCGCTTGAAGGAGAAATAGTTACTGGCATAGACAAGATGGACCTTCTTATAGACCAATTCATGGTTGGGAGTATGGCTCCCGAGAACGCACTCAAATGGTTCCGACGGGTGCGTGATAAAGCAGTAATCACAAGTGGCGATAGGTCCGATATTTGCTTAACAGCTCTAGAAACCGACACCAATCTGTTAATCCTTACAGGTGGAATGGGTCCGGATATTGGCACAATTGCACGTGCTCGAGAACTTGGTGTTCCAATCATGATGACTGCTCATGATACATACACGACTGGACATATTGTGGATGGTCTGATAGGTACAGTCACAGCTGACAACAAAGAGAAGTTGAAGATTGTTGAGAATATTGTCGGAGATGCTCTCGATCTGGAATCAATCCTCAAGTAGATATAACTAAGAAGGAGGGAGCATTACAGCTCCCGATTCATAAAGAGATGAACACACATACGCCGGGAGGAGCAATGTGTGTTCAGAGATACTTACTGCCACTGTTCCATTTGTCAGCTTGTATATTGCAGCCAATACTGGGTCAATATTCTGAGTATGATGCAGAACTGTTTAGTCGTATGGTTTAGGTCTGTATCGCAGAACATTACAAAATGTAACTAACACATCCCATTTTTTGAATTTCCTATCTCTCGGAATACATTTATGCTGGCTAATAATTATCGAGGCCGTTCAACAATACTGTTGAGGTGTATAAATGGCTTCAGATGCAGAGAGTAAAGCAGCTGGTAAGGCCGAGGATGAAGTAAGAGTTGCGAAAGAGCTCGAATCTCTCAAATGGATTCGAGAGAGACGCTCCATCCGCGAGTTTACCGGTGAAAAAATCCCCGATGAAGACATCGAGTTGATACTGGAAGCGGCGCGACATGCTCCGAGTCCTGAGAACATGTTAATGATGCGTTTTGTGGTAATTAGAGATGATCAAGACACCAAAGTCTTTCTTTCAGATATAGCACAAGAAATGGCTCAAACAGCTTTTGGAGGGGCTCCATTTGAGCTTACAAGTGGAAGAAACTGGTTTATCAACGATCCCTACAGAGCGGCGGTCTATGCAAGGCTGAGGGATGGTGAGCTGTTCAGATATCCCGAAAAGAGCGATACTGTGATCATTGTCTGTGCAAGTGAAGCATGGCATGATGCAGGATATCTCTATCCAAACTCCCTGTTCGGATCTGTGGTCTGTGGAATGGCAGTCCAAAACATGTGGTTGACTGCGACAGAACTTGGATATGGATGTGGCTATGAGGCACTTACCTGTTCTGATCCCAGACATGCTGAGCTCATCCGGGACCGACTTGGAATCCCGCCAATATGGGAACCACTGACAGCGTTCTGTATTGGTCAGCGAATATCCCCAAGAGCACTAGGTCCAAGCAGAGCTCCACTAGAAGGCCTCATGTACGAGGAACGATGGGGCAGACCATACACAAGACTAGCATTCAGAAAGGAGGGCAAGTGAAATGGAAGTCAATTTTGAAGGCGAAACTTTTGAAAACATGAAGAAATTGGCTGAAGAGGCTGGCTTGACTCCTGAAGGATTCATCGAAGTAGTCATAGAGCAGTTCTGTGATAACAAAGGTGGACGAGTCTATACTGGCCGCTGGTCTGGTGGTGTAGTTGATGGTGAAAAAGGATTCCGTTATGTCCCACAGTGGCCTTTCCGACCAGGTTTCAAGGAGGCAACTGGTGATAAGGTGAAGAAATGGAAATCAGGAGGGAAATCCTATAGGCCTCACCCAACTGGCGAATGGCCTTTCTATCCACGACTGAAAGATGGGGATATTCAGCATGAGTATTGGAACTCCAAGAAAATGATTCACCAATCTTTCATAAATGATAGAAAAGGCAGAGTTGTTGTCTTAATGGAAGGCGATAAGTATGACGCATTTCTAGACAAGGTGAAGGAGAGGAAAGGCAACTTCTGGGCCACTACAGTGGATGATGCGATGCATGAGGCTGTGGATGATTGGATTGCAAAGGAGGACTAAGAGGATGTCACAACTACAAGAATTTTTCAAGTTCCTAATGACACAGTGCAACACCAAGGATGACCTGAAAAAACAGCTAGCAGATTGGGTTGGGCCATATCATGGCAAAATCCTTCAGGTTCATACTGAAGAAGGTGCAAGCTATATGGTTGTAACAAAGGACAAAATCGAGATATTCGATGGAATCTATCCAAGTCCTGACGTAATCTACAAGGCAAACTCACAGACACTCCTTGGCATATTCACTGGAGAGATACCATTCAGGGATACTATGAAGGATGGGAGTCTTGAAGTGATTGGAAATGCCCACGAGAGTGATCCTCTTGCCAATCTGATCCTTGCCGTCATGATGGGTGCAATGTAGGAGGTCGAAAAGTGGTAAATAAGATCGCAGTTATTGGCGCAGGCCTGATGGGTTCAGGCATTGCCTATGTTTCAGCATGGAATGGTTTCAATGTGAGCGTCGTCGATACCAAGCAGGAGTTCGTCGACAAGGGTATGGAACGTATACGAACTGATGTCATGACTGGCATTGACAAAGGGAAAATCTCCATGAGTGAAGCTGAAGGTCTCATGGGCAGACTAAGCGGAACTGTCAATCTCGAAGAAGCGGTCAAGGACGCTGACCTGGTCATTGAGGCAATCTTTGAGAATATGGAGGTGAAGAAAGAGGTCTTTGCCAAGATAGATGATGCTGCTCCGCCGCATGCTATACTTGCAACAAATACCTCTTCATTGAGTATCGATGAACTTGCAGCGGCAACAAAAAGACCAGACAAATTCATTGGCATGCACTATTTCTCGCCTGTCCCAGCCATGAAGCTCCTAGAGCTCGTGATAGGAGAAAAGACAAGTGATGATACAATTGCAGCAGCGGAGGAAGTCGGGAAGACACAGAAGAAGACGACCGTGAGGGCAAAGAACAGCCCTGGTTTCATTGTCAATCGGATTCTAAACCCTGCAATGGTTGAAGCAATCCGAATGTTGGAACGCGGTGAGGCAACAAAAGAGGAGATTGACAATGCGATGGTCAGTGTTGGCAAGGCCCCAGCAGGTCCTTTTACTCTGGGTGATTTTGTGGGGCTTGATATTGCATACAACGCCTTATCAACACTCTACAGAGAAATCGGCGACTGCTTCACACCTCCAGAAACCCTGAAGAACCTCGTTGAAGCGGGTCATCTCGGTATGAAGGCCAAGAGGGGCTTCTACTCATACGGTGGGGAGGAAATCAAACCTGAGCCTCCAAAGGGTGCTGATCCCCAATGGATTGTGGAGCGTATCAACATACCTGCAATTCGTGAGGCAATGATTCTCGTTGATGATGACATCGCAAGCGTAGAAGACATAAACATGGCAATGAAGCTCGGTGCGAGCTGGCCAATGGGACCATTCGAAATGCTTGATCACTTTGGTGTTGACAAGGTTCGTGATTTCATCAAGAAGCTTCATGACGAGCTTGGCGACTGCTACTCAGTGCCTAAATATCTAGGATAGAAACCGAAGGCGGGGAAACAAGCCCCGCCCCTGTCTTGTTTTGCTGGGCTGTTTGAGGCTTTTAGTTACCTTCTGAATAGGATAAATGAGGTTTATAAGTCGGTCACTACCTTCGAAAAAGCATAGTCTCCCAAAAGGTGGATACACGTGCCAGAATATGAAACAATACTTTACTCAAAGGAAGGTTCGTTTCTTTCTCCTGCAAAGAACGTGGCCGTAATCAAGATGAATCGCCTTGATGCGATGAATGCCTTCAATGCCACTATTCTAGAGGAGCTTGTTGCAGCTCTACAAGAGGCTGAGAATGATCCAGAAGTCAGATCAGTCGTTATTGCATCGACCCATGAAAAGGTGTTTGGTGTTGGTGCAGACCTTAAGGAAGCGCAGGCTTTTCTGGGCAAACCAGATGAGATCAAACCGCTCTTGAAGCAGGGAATAGAAGCAATCGATACTGTTGCTAAACTAACCAAACCTGTGATAGCAGCTGTAAATGGACTCTGTCTTGGCGGTGGTTTCGAACTTGCTCTCGCCTCTGACATCCGAATCTGTGATACTGAGGCAAAGCTTGGAGCAGTAGAGGTTGGAGTTGGATTAATTCCATCGTGGGGAGGATGCGCTAGACTCCCCAGAATTGTTGGGCTCGGAAAGGCGATGGAGATGATTCTAACTGGTGGACAATTCACGGCGCAAGAGGCTCTAGATATGGGACTTGTGAGCAAAGTCGTTAGCAAGGATGAGTTATTGAGCACCGCTATGTGGTTCGGAGCAAAGTTAGGTGGAAATGCACCAATAGCTATGAAGCTTGCAAAACAAGCGACTCATATGGCTTTCGAGAAAGACTACAATGACAACTTCGAATTCCAGATTCAAGCCGGTGTAGAATGTTTCAAGACAAAGGATCTTGGTGAGGGGATCGCTTCGGTATTTGAGAAAAGACGCGGAAAATTCACTGGAGAATAGTATATCTTTATTTGACCCCGGCTCTTCGGGGTCATTCTTCTCTTTTTCATGGCCAATCGTCAACCTTAATATGAGCCGAACTCAGGAAAGTTACATACTGTAAACAATATGAGCCATTCTCTGGAATAGTAGGACTGGCTCTTCCCATGGAGGATATGAAATGGCAAGAAAGGTTGCTGTTGTCGCAGGCGGCCACAGCAAATTTGGAAAAAGATACGATGCCACAATGAGAGAACTTAGTGCTGAGGCCTACAAACCGATATATGATGAAGGTATCTCGCAGGACAAGATTGAAGCGAGCGTACTCTCATATGCCGCATCGCAATTTAGTGGACAAGGTGCAGGATCTGCCTTGATTGCAGACTATCTTGGGTTACAAGATAAACCGCATCTGAGAGTTGAATCTGCTTGCACTACTGGAACTGCAAGTCTTAGAGCTGCATGGGGTATGGTGGCTGCAGGACTATACGATGTGATGTTGGTTTTAGGTGTTGAACAGATGAATCGTGTATCATCAGCCACTGCAACAGAGTATATGTCACAGGCTGGCGACATGCGTTGGGAATATCCTTTTGGTATTAGTTTCCCTGCTTTCTATGCTCTGATGGCTTCTCGATATATGAGTGAGTATGGAATGGAGCATGATACCCTCGCAAAGATATCTGTGAAATCTCACCATTATGGTGCTCAGAATCCAAAGGCGCATCTTCCGAAGGAGGTGTCGTTCGAGGAAGCAAATAACGCTGTTCCAATTTGCAGGCCATTGAATCTCTATGACTGCAGCCTCATCACCGATGGAGCAGCCGCTGTTGTTATCGCTTCTGAAGACCGAGTGAAAGAATTCACGGATCGACCGATGTGGATTAAGGGAATTGGTGCTGGCGCATCTGAGATGATGATTCAGGATCGCCCCAGTCTAACATCTATTCCAGGAGCAAAACGTGCAGCACAAGCAGCTTACAAGATGGCTGGAGTCGAGCCCAAGGACATCGACATGGCTCAAGTTCATGACTGTTTCACCATTGCTGAACTCATCGCCTATGAGGACCTTGGTTTTGCCGAACCGGGTAAAGGTCCGGAACTTGTTGAGAACAAGGAAATGTACCATGATGGTCGAATTCCTGTTAATTGCGATGGTGGCCTTAAGAGTAAGGGCCATCCACTAGGAGCAACTGGTGTGTCAATGACCTATGAGATCTTTAAACAGATGAGAGGCGAGGCTGATAAACCATCACGTCAGATCGACGATGTGAAGATTGGTCTAGCACATAATGTCGGTCAGTCCGGTCAGTTTGTCAACGTGTTCATCTTTGAGAGGGGTTGGTAAAAAATGGCAGAACAGAAGGAGATCTATCTTGGATACTCCACAGACAAGGCTGTAACACCCTTCTTCCAGAAATTTCTGGAAGCACTTGATGAAGGGAAACTCATGAAGAGTAAGTGTACAAAGTGTGGAGCTGAGTATCTTCCTCCAAGACAACAGTGCCAGAAAGATATGAGTGAGTGTGAATTGACTGAGTTTACCGAGAGAGAAGCGAAGCTCTACTCATATGTTATTGTGGACTTTGCTCCAGCAAGCCTCTCCTCAAAGCAACCCTACATCGTTGCAATAGGCGAGTTTCCATCCGGTCTGAGGTTGACTGCACACATTACCAATCCAATGGGTCCGCCTGAGGTGGGAATGCCTCTAAAACTGGCTTTTGACCATCAAGATAAAATGGTCACATACAAGTGGCTAGTCTAAGCAAGGTTGAGCCCTCGGGCTCATCCTTCTATTTCTTTATAGAACTATTACGAAAAGTAATGCATCCATTAGGACACTCTTCAATGCAATTCCCACAATCTTTACAATATTGAACATGAGCAACCTGCGGTTTTTCATCTAGTTTCTCGTAGACTCCATACCTGCAGGTCTTAATACAAGTCCCACATCCATCGCAGCAGTTCTCGTCCAGTATTGTTGGGATAGCTAATCACCTGTTCGATATGGAACTGTCAAAGAATATAGTCATATGAATGATAGTTTTGTGACATAGATTTGTTATCAATGCAAGACTCGATCATACTTGGATAGTTTCTCCAGAATTGATGCCCAATTAGATTGCATTGTTACCGCCTTTAGTGTGTCCAAGTAGATACGGGATGCCTCCTCCGTTTCACAACATTCGAGTCTCTCAAGTGCTGTGTCAATCACACTCTTGATGTCATCTAGTCTACGTCTGCCAGCATTCCGCCTGTACCCAGAGAAAACAACATAATCTTTCTTGACATTCGTGAGCCCATCAATGAGTTGTGATTCTTCAAGAACAACTGTCTTAAATTCATAGGAACTCTCAAGAGATGCCTTCATCGCGCTGAGGCTCTGACTCCAAACATCTCTCTTGTCCGAGCTATCCATCACTGCACTCTCCGGGTGGTACATATCACATTATGGAAAACAACCAATTAAACATTGAGTGATTCTCTAGTCATACGCGCGAAGGCTTATTACTCACCCATGAAACAGAGCGGCAAATAGCTAGGAGGAAGTGCTATGTCTGAAGAGGAAGTTCTCTATGAAATGGCTGATGGTGTCGCAACCATCACAATTAATCGACCTGCGAAATACAATGCTTTGAACCAAACAGTGAGAGCAGCTCTAACTGATTTTTTCAAGAAAGCTGAAGAAGATGATGCCGTTAGGGTCATTGTCTTAACTGGGGCTGGAGAGAAAGCTTTTGCGGCAGGAGCTGACATCTCTCAATTCCCAGGTGTGGACTCGAAAGGAGTACGTCCAGCAGCCAAACAAGGACAAGATCTGAGTGTGTACATTGAATCGATTGGAAAACCAGTCATCGCAGCAGTAAACGGTGTTGCACTGGGAGGAGGCTGTGAGCTTGCCATGGCATGTGACATTCGATATGCCTCAGCTAATGCAAGATTTGGACAACCTGAGATTCTTCTGGGTATCATCCCAGGATATGGTGGTACAGTTAGACTCCCACGACTTGTAGGTCTCGGAAATGCGAAAGAGCTGGTATTCACAGGGGATCAGATTAAGGCTGACGAAGCATTACGGATGGGTCTTGTAAACAAGGTGTTTGATTCAATCGAAGATCTTCATGAAGGTGTAAAAGAACTAACAGCTAAGTTGGTTGAGAGGCCTGGAGTAGCAATGAAGATAGCAAAACAATCACTAAACACCTCTTGGCAAATGAGTCTCAGTGATAGTCTTGCATTTGAACTAGACGTGTTTTGTCAAACATTCGATACCGAAGACAAGGAAGAAGGTGTAGCAGCTTTCCTTGAGAAGCGCAAGGCTGAATTCAAACATAAGTGATAGATTTGAATTCGTCAGTTCCGGAGATGAGGAAATGACAACGGATGCAGAGGGAGAATCGGAGGTTAGAATTGAAAAGATTGAGGACGTCAAAATTGCTCAAGGCCTAGAGGTTCTGAAACATGTCTGGGCTCGACGTTCAATTCGCGAGTTCACTGGAGGCAAAATCCCTGATGATCACATTGAGTTGATTCTGGAAGCAGCACGACATGCTCCAAGTCCTGAGAACATGCTAATGATTCGGCTAATTGTAATAAGGGACGATCAAGGAACTAAAGAGTTTCTTGCTGACATTGCTCAGGAAAACGCCCAGACTGTATTCGGTAACGCTCCTTTCGAGCTCACAAGTGGTAGGAATTGGTACATCGGTGAAAGGTATCGAGCTGCTGTCTTCTCTCGACTTCGTGAAGGAGAACTATTCAGATATCCCGAAAAAAGCGACACTGTCATTATTGTGTGTGCAAGTCAAGCCTGGCATGATGCAACAAAGCTTTATCCCAATGAGCTATTTGGTTCTGTGGTTGCAGGTATGGCCATACAAAATATGTGGATGGTAGCAACTGCGATGGGGTATGGTTGTGGGTATGAAGCTCTAGTGTGTTCAGATTCTAGGTACACGGAAAGGATTCGTGACAGAATTGGAGTACCACCAATTTGGACACCATTGACAGCATTTTGCATTGGGGTTCCAGTATCTACAAGACACTTGGGACCCAGCCGTCCACCACTTGAGGGATTGATGTATGATGAGCGTTGGGGGAAACCATACCGGAGAATAGCTTTCAGAGAAAAGGAATGAGATGAATGAATGTCAAGAGGATATCTGTCATTGGTGCAGGACTTATGGGAGCAGGTATCTCATATGTGTCACGAGCTGCAGGTTATGAAGTGATAATGAATGATCTAAATGAAGAGGCGGTAGATCGAGGGATCTCGCGAATCAAAGACTACGTGGAATCAGGGGTTAAGCGAGGCAAACTGTCACCAGAAGATGGTGAGAAGATTATCAGTCAGATAGTAACTACAACAGCTCTAACAGAAGCAGTCAGTGATGTAGATTTGGTCATAGAGGCTGTCTTTGAGAACATGGATGTTAAGAAGAAACTGTTCAAGGAAATGGACAGTACTGCAAAGCCTCGCACAATACTTGCTTCCAACACCTCATCCCTCAGCATAACCGAGCTTGGCAAGGTCACGAACCGGCCAAATAAGGTGATAGGTATGCATTACTTCTCTCCAGTTCCAGCAATGAAGCTCCTCGAGGTCATAAAAGGAAAAGAAACAGACGCTGACACAATTCAGACTGCAGTAGAAGTTGGTAAGAAGCAGGGAAAGATTACTGTGAAGGCAATAGATAGCCCTGGATTCATTGTTAATAGACTTCGAGCGCAGATTTCGAAAGGAGTGTACTATATCTATGAACAAGGCCTCGCAAGTGCAGAAGAGATTGACACAGCTATGAAAGAGCAGTTCAATACACCTATGGGATCATTAGAACTGAGTGACTTTGTGGGCCTAGATGTTTCACTTGGAACAATGAGTACACTGGAGCGAGAATTGGGAGAATGTTACAAAGTTCCTGAAACACTCAAGAAGTTTGTGAAGGAAGGAAGAATTGGAAGGAAGGCTGGGAAGGGATTCTATGCCTACAAAGATGGCCAGAAGATATCACTTGAGGAGCCTAAAGGTGCAGATCCATCTTGGCTGGTCAATAGAATCATCATACCATATCTACGAGAAGCCATGATTGAATTCGAAACTGGTATTGCCTCAAAGGAGGATATCGACAAGGCCATGAAACTGGGCTCCAACTACAAAGAAGGACCTTTCGAAACCATTGAGCGGCTTGGACTAGATACTGTTAGAGAGGAGCTAAAGAATCTCCAACAAGAACTTGGAGATTGTTTTAGCCTCCCCCAAATGCTTCAATGAAAACGGATGTGAAAACACCATGGCTGAAGATGAGGTGCTATATGAAGTACAAGACGCGATAGCCACAATCACGATAAATCGCATTGAGAAGTATAACGCCTTCAACATCACAGTGAAAAAAATGTTACTTGCTCTGCTTAAACGAGCTGATGAAGATCCATCAGTCAGAGTTGTCGTTATCACTGGCGCAGGTGAAAAAGCCTTCATCTCTGGAAGTGATATCACTGATTTTGTGGGACGCGACTCCAAAACTATCCGTTCTGTTGTTGATCCTAGTCGAGATATTGCTGCATATATGAGCTCGATGAAGAAACCGATAATTGCCGCTATTAATGGATATGCCCTTGGGGGAGGTTGTGAATTGGCACTAGCATGCGATATCCGATATGCATCAAAAAATGCAAAACTTGGTCTTCCAGAGATAAATCTTGGAATCATCCCTGGAAATGGAGGAACAGTAAGACTTGCTAGGCTAGTAGGTCTTGGTATTGCGAAAGAACTCATTTTAACTGGGGGTCGTGTAGATGCTAGTGAGGCGTTAAGAATCGGACTTGTGAATAAGGTCTTCAACTCTCAAGAAGAATTGAGAGCAGGGGTTTTTGAACTAGCTAGGAAATTAAGTCAAATGCCTGGAGTTGCTATCGATTTGGCAAAGCAGTCAATGCAGAATGCGTGGCAACTCTCGCTTAATGAACATCTTGCTTTCGAGCTTGATGTATTTTGCCAAACTTTTGACACAGAGGACAAAGAGGAAGGTGTAGCAGCTTTCCTTGAGAAACGCAATCCTGAATTCAAACACAAGTGATCTTGACATCAAAGTAACTAGACTATCTGTTTTGAACCTGAATGTGTCCATCTTCAAGAAGAACAAGGTCATTCTTGGATAGAAATTCAATGTGTTTGTCAAGCATGATTTCTTCGAAAAGAAGATAGACCGAGTATGGAATTCGAGGATATATTATTGGAACTTGAGCAAGTTGCTTCACAGTAGATACTCCTTCAGCGATATGATGGAGAATTTCTTCATCACGTTTGTCGAAGAATGCTAAGTAGCTCCTAAGCTGCTCATCAAGTCCCTCTGTCACTGGATCTAAAAGGTGACTGCTTATACCCATTTTTGGCTGAAAATCGATTATTCTTTCAATGGATCTCTTGAAATCCTCAAGGTCACTAACAACATTACCATACCATGGTCCGAAATCTGTGAGGTCTATATCAACAAGAAGTATCTTCTCAAGTCCATTGATACCAAAACAAGTATGGTCATGAGTGTGACCTGGTGAATGGATTGGGATGAGTTGCACCTCGCCACAATCTATGGGTCTATCATCCCGGAATGTACTATCCACTATATAGTCATCTTGCACGTGTGGCAGTTTTGATTTTAGCAAGCTCAGCCATTTCTCTTTTGTATCAGGACTGACAATCCCTATGGTTTTCATCATGGTTTCAAAACTTTCGACTGCATCCTTGGCCAATGGGTGACATATCACTTCACAATCCGATAGACGTCGGAAATACATAGTGTGACCCTTGTGATCAGCGTGATAATGCGTTAGTACGATACGATCGAGATCTTCTGGTTGATGTCCTAAATCTCGAAGAGTTGACAGGACTTGCTCAGGATGTGAACCTGCGTCTACAAGAGTGAGTATCTCGTCATCAATTAACAATGTGTTCGCTTCTGGGAAACGACCTTCATATTTCCCTCTAACAAGATGAACATGTGGTTCAATCTCGATATGAGCCGGATAGTCTTCCATTACAATTCGGATGTTTCTATGGCAAATAACTCTCATGGTAGGACAATCTTTATGGTGCCCTGTACTAGTACTGATTGTTGGTGACATTGATGAGTGACCGTCTCTTTGCCGTTTTTGATATCGGAACAACGGGTACCCGTTCAGTCATTGCTGATGAGGAAGGCCGTGAAATCAGTAAGGCGTATGAAGAATACCCTCCAAAACCCAAAGATGTTGGTATCCATGAACAGGTCGCTGACACCTACTGGCGTGCCTCTGCTAACACAATGCAGAGAGCTCTTTCAAGATGCAAACATGGAGCTGATGCGATAGTCGGTGTTGTAGTTACAACTGCTAGAGACTCAATCACTCCAATTGACAAGAATGGCAAAGCTCTTGCACCTACTGTGACTTGGGTTGATTCACGAAAGACAGAGAAAAGTAAGGAGATGGCTGAAGAAATCGGTCAACGAAACGCAGTTAGGAGACTAATGTGGTTTAGTGAGAACCGTCCTGACCTCTTTGAGAAGACCTGCAAATGGCTATCCCTTGATGCATTCATCAACAACCGTCTGTGTAGTGCTGTGGTCACTTCTCCAGCTGAAGCAAGATTTGGTCCATTCGACTTTGAGAAGCTTAAATGGTCAGAGGAGTTATGCAAGGCTACTGGAATTCCGGTTGACAAACTAGCGGAAATCAAGAACTCTGGAACCACCATTGGTGAGATTAGTTCAGATGCTGCAAAGGCTACAGCCCTGCGAAAAGGAACCCCAGTAATTCTTGGAAGTGGAGATCAACAATGTGCTGCTCTTGGTATGGGTGTCATCGAACCTGGATCAGTGAAAGCGACAACTGGTACCGGAACCTTTGTGATTACTCATCTCGACGATCTCCTTGAAGAAACCTTTGTGATGTACTGCAACCCTTCAGCTCTACCTGGCAAGTGGATTCTAGAGGGTGTGACTCCCGGAACTGGACTCACATACAAGTGGTATCGTGACCAGTACTGTGAACCCGAGATGGCTCTAGCTGCTCAGACTGAAAAGGATGTCTACCAAATAATTGAGGCATCTGCAGCCTCAGTCCCACCAGGTAGTGACGGACTTGTCATGTTCCCCTTTATGGCATATAATTTAGGAATTCTCTATAATCTTGGATTTGGTCACACCAAAGCACATGTTGCACGGGCGATTCTGGAAGCGAATGGCTACACAATCTCATTTTACCTCCAAATGATGGAAGGAATGCTTGACCTCGAGTTCAAAGAGCTTCTTATCGGTGGAGGTGGGGCAAATTCTCCACTTTGGCGTCAGATAATGGCTGATTGCACAAACAAGACTGCTGCACTTCCAAAAGTAACAGACTCGACTGTGATTGGAGCAGCTGCCTTGGGTACCGTCGGAACAGGAATTTACGGAAGCTACAAAGAAGCTGTTGACAACATGGTCCATATTGAGGAACGGAGAGAACCAATTCCAGAAAATGTCGAAGTGTATAAGAAGCAGTATCAGATTTTTAATAAACTCTTGACCGCTGAAACTGGAAGAATATTGGATGCAATATCCTAGCATTGGAGGGCAATATGTGTGGAGGGATCAAAGGAAGAAACAACAACGGCTCGTTTTATCATTGTTGTCGCTCCAAATCTGATGTTCTTTGTGACTCTGTTCATTTCTGTCTTATATGTATTGAATTTCTCATTGCCATGGTTTCTCTTTCCCGGTACTACTCTTCTCCAGCTTCCACGACTCATTGAGTTAATCCTGGGTCAGATTTTTGTGATATTATGCGTAGGTCTTGAAGCTTGGGGAGTATCATCAATTAGCATGAAACGAGCACAAGGAGGCGAGATAGGTGCAGCAGAATCATCACTGATAACCACTGGCGCCTATGCGTACTGTCGCCATCCAGTAACACTCGGATTTGTCTTTGCGACTCCTGGATTTGCGTTAGTCTTTGACTTTATCCCACTTCTAATAAACACAGTACTCTTTACGCCAATCATGATTGCATTGCTCTCCTATGAAGAAAGAGAGCTAGTGAAGCGATTTGGAGATGAATACAGAAAATACCAGCAGAGTGTACCTATGCTTATCCCAAGAAGAATGAAATCTTGATAGCTATTCTTCTTCCTGTTGATTGTCCTCCCATATCCGACCAAAGAACACTAGAGCTAGAACTAGCTCCGATCCACTTGCATTCTGTGCGATGAACTCGATAGACTCACTAATTGTATCCTCCTGTTCCCATGCTTGTCTAGCTAGGTCCACAATATCCTCAAAACGGTGATCTGGTACGTCAAGGGCTTGAGTGAGTCTTTTCACGTCATGGTTGCTGATAACAAGTGTACCGAGGTCATAGGTGGGCATAATCTAGTTCACCATTCAATCCCACGAATTTCTCCTTTTAACGTAATCTTGCCTGTCATTCATCAAAAATTGAGTTTTCGGTCAATCCGAAACCTTAGTATTGTACGTATGCTCAATACCCACTCCCGAATCCAAGAATCAATATCTCAGGAAAAGATGTACATGAGTGACTCTGAGTTTGATGTTGTTATTATCGGTGGAGGAAGTACCGGCACTGCTGTAGCTCGAGACTGTGCAATAAGAGGTCTAAGGACTCTTCTATTGGAGCGAGATGATATTGCATCTGCAACTACTGGTACTTGTGCAGGAATGATATCATCAGGCCTCAAGTATCGGGTTGAACCTGAGATAATGAAAATGTGCTCGGAAGAGGTTGTGTATCTAAACAAGATTGCACGTCACATAATCATGAAGAATCCTATACTTGCACCTATTCTTGATTTGAGTGTTGTAGCTAGTGATAGTGAGATTGTCGACGCTTATGCTGAGCATGCTGAGGAGCGGGGTGTCCCTGCAATGGTGATCATTACACCAGAAGCCTCTTTTGAGATAGAACCGCTATTGCATCCTGACATCATCGCTAGCGCATATTATGAAGAATTCTTCATTGATCCCTTCAGTCTGTGTCTGCGTCAGGCCATTGATGCCAGAAACCATGGAGCTGATATCCGGACCTATTGTGAAGTGATTGGTTTTGAAATTTCCAAAAACGAAGTTCAAGGTGTCAAATTCTACAATAGAATTACTGGAACAACTGAAACAGTAAGCACAAAGTTAGTAGTTAATGCAGCAGGACCGTGGGCTCACAAACTGGCCAGAATGAGCGGTGCGGAACTCGACCTTCGACTTAACAAAGGCGCACATGTAATATTGGATCGTCGGATTGTCAATGTTGGAATCACTGCAAAAGCGATCGATGGAAGATGGATCTATCTTTTCCCTCACGAGAACACTACACTCCTAGGCACGACAGCATTGGACACCTGGGAGGATCCTGATTCTCTTGTTGCTACATTTGATGAGATTGAATATCTCTTACAGAGTATTGAAGCAGTTATTCCATCCATTCGCGAAGCGAGAATCATCAGAACGATGGTTGGAATTCGTCCTATAGTCCCGGAATGGAACATCCCGGAGGACAAGGTGACTCGTGGTTATGAAGTGATAGATCATGAAAACGGCATCATTAGTTTCACTGGTGGAAAACTGGTGATATGCAGACATATGGCTGAAGCAGTCACTGATTTGGTCTGCAAGAAACTAGGTAACAAGGCAAAATGCACGACACACATGAAGCCACTACCTGGCAATGAAGCTGACATCGATATCGAGGCGATGTCGAAAGAATTTGGTGTGGGTATGCATACATTAGAACGGATGCGTGCACGACGTGGGACGGAGATAACCAAAATTCTCGAACTCACAAAAGATCATCCAGAATGGAAGACTACTATATGTACATGCGAACCTATTATTGAAGCTGAAATCCGATATGCCATAAGAGAGGAGTTTCCACAAACCCTGAATGACCTTCGTCGAAGACTTCGCCTTGGTACTGGCCCATGTCAGGGAACTTTCTGCACATTCAAAGCTGCTGCGATTCTAGCCGATGAACTTGACCTTGAGGGAGATGACTTTCTAGTTGACATTCTCGACTTCAGAGCTGAGAGATGGAAAGGCATCCGACCATCAATGAGAGGAGAACAACTTGCTCAGGAAGAGTTAGCTCAGGGCATTTATTCCTGTGTAGGAAACCTCGACCAGTCAGATGTTGATTATGATCTAAAGCCATGGGAGGAGGGAGTGTAGATGGACCTGGAATGCGATTTCCTTGTGATTGGTGGAGGAATGGCTGGACTGGTTTCAGGAATCACTGCTTTAAAGGATGGTTTCTCCACAGTTCTACTCCGCAAGGGTCAGAGTGCAACTGCTTGTTCATCTGGTGCGATTGATGTTATGGGATATCTTCCTTATGCTGTCGAACCTTTTTCATCTCCTGAAGAAGGTCTGACAGCTGTAGCAAGATTACTGCCTCTTCATCCATACAGCGTTATCGGTTATCGTGATGATGTACAGCCAGATAATGTTGTGAATGAGATTGTAGGGCAGACTCGAGATGCAGTCAATTGGCTCAAGACAAACCTCAAGGACACAATTGCTCCACTGAAAGGTACATTCGACTCTAACATTCATCCCATAACAGTTCTCGGCACTACTAAGCCTACATGTCTAGTCCAAGAAACAATGTATTCTGACACACTAGAACAACGTGAGGACACTGTTCTCTTGTTTGCCGGGTTTGCTGGATTTCCTGACTTCAATCCTTCAATTGCAGCTAGGACCTTTCTTGAAGACCGAGTTGCAATCGGAGCACCGCCTCGTAAGGTGGGGTGGTGTGAATTAAGAGTGACACCATTTGGGAAGCCATACAACTTGTCTTCTATTGAGCTCGCCCGACATTTGGATCATGAAAATTCAATGGAGGATCTAGCTGGTCCATTGAAGAAACAGGTTGAGCAGTTAGGAGCCACACATGTGGCCATTCCTCCGATACTTGGAGTCAAGAGGGCATTGGAGAACAAGAAATCATTAGAAGAGCGACTTGGTGTTGAGATTTTTGAACTTCTGGGATTTCCACCTTCAGTTCCTGGTTTGCGATTACAGATGGCACTCGAAGGTGTATTCAGAAACAGTGGGGGGAACTTGCTGGTCGGTCATGAGGCTATATCATGCACCAAGATCAATGATAGAGTAACGAGTATCATAGCAAAAGCTCCACGTAGGAAGATTCAGATAAATCCAAAGGCTGTCATTCTTGCATCAGGCAAATTCATTGGTGGGGGACTGCAGGGTGATGAGAATGGAATCCGTGAGTCAGTGTTCGACCTGATGACTGTTACAGGAGCGTACCATTCAGCTGGTGATATTATACCCTCTCGATTCACGAATCGAGTTGCTATTAGTCCTGAGGGCCAACCAGTCTATTCCTGTGGGCTGACAGTGGATCCACTCTTCAGACCTGTACAGGAAGATGGTATGGAATGGGCATCAAATCTCTTCACTGCAGGATCTGTCTTGGCTGGATACAACTATTCCATTGAGAAGAGTGGACTGGGAATCGCAGCTACGAGTGGATATTCTGCGGCAAAAAGCGCAATTAGTTACCTGAAGGATATGGTCTGAAATGGATGAAAACGAGGCTTTTGAGTACGCAAAAAACACACTCAAGGAGGAGAGAATAACTCCATATCATCCCCGTGAGTTCGAGGCTGTGTCATCAGTGGAGAGCTGCATCAATTGTGGTCTCTGTCTTCATCACTGTCCTGTTGTTGCAGCTGTGGGAGTGGACAGGTTCAGTGGCCCTCGAAGTATAGCTGTTCAACTGAGTCGTTCTCCACCTGAGTTCTGGTCCACCGCAGACATTGTGTACCTATGTACAGGATGCGGAACCTGTCGTGAGGTGTGTCCAAAGAATGTTGACATTCCAGAAGTAGTCAATCTAATCAGAGCAAGAATCTTTGAATACCGTCAAGACTTGGTGCCAAAGGGATTGTTCATGGTTCGAGAACTTCTTAGCAAACACAACTTAGCTTTCGAACCTTGGGAAGACAAGGAAGAGAAGAATGAGAGTAGAGACATGCGATTGGAACGGTTTGGACTTCCCTTTATAGAGGATAAGATTCGCGACAATGCAGAGGTTCTATTCTATCCTGGTTGTCAGGCTGAGGAACGTGCTCAAGAAGTGCGAGAAGCTGCAAAGGTAATTTTGGAATTCTTTGATGTTGACTACACATTGCTCGAAGAGATGTCATGTTGTGGATTACCAGCTCGACTGATTGGTGATGATGCAACTGCATTGTCCTTAGCTGACAAACTGACGAAGAAAGTGAAGAAACTAGGTGTCAAATCAGTTGTCACAACATGTGCTGGTTGTACAGGAAACCTATCTTATCTATCACATCACTTTGATTGGGGTGTTCCAACGATCCATATCTTAGAATTTATTGCTGAGGAGATAGGACTTGAGAGATTGAGGCAGGTGGCGAAAAAGCCCGCTGACCTGTCAGATGTTCATGTGACTGTTCACGATCCTTGCCATCTCATTAAGCACACATCCCGTCAGGTGATGGACCATGCTCTAAATATACTTCGTGAGCTTCCTGGTGTGAGAGTCTCTGAATCCGAAGCCTACGATTCATGCTGTGGCGGAGGTGGATTAGTTTCATATCATTCGAAAGACATAGCTGACGCAGTTGTCGAAGAGAACTTGGAGGCAATCGCAAAGACTGGGGCTGAAAGACTCGTGACTCCTTGTCCACTATGCACTGCACAAATTGAGAGCAATCTCTTCAAGGCTGGTAGTTCTGTTGAGGTTGATGACCTGACTGTTTTCATTGCACAACGACTACCCAAGAAGGGGTGAAACTGCGTGCTTGATGAGGAGACACGGAAGAAAGCGTTCAAACGAATCAGTAAGATTGTTGGCGTTGAACACATCACCATGCATGAAACTGACCAAATTCTGAATTCTATAGACGCTTGGCCTTTGAGTCAGGCAAAAGTAAGGGCTGGAGAGATTCTCCCATTAGCGGACCTCATTGTATTTCCAGAGACCGTTGACGAGGTTTCACAGGTGTTGGTTATTGCGAATAAAATGAAGATACCCGTGACTCCTGTTGGGGGCGGTGCTGGGACATGCGGCGGTACAGTTCCAGTCTACGGGGGGATACAACTCGACCTTAAGCGGCTCAACAAAATCGGTGAAATCGACCATGATTCCATGCTTGTGAGAGTTCAAGCTGGAGTTGTTGGAATTGACCTTGAGGAGGAGGTCAATCGTTTTGGATACACTACTGGTCACACCCCGACTTCACTACGTGCATCGAATGTTGGAGGATTCATTGCTACACGATCAGGGGGGTCAATGTCTTCGCTCTATGGCAAGATTGAGGATTTGACTCTGGGTCTTGAAGTGGTCCTTCCCAATGGTTCTGTAGTCACGACCAAGGCTGTACCTCGTCACTCTGTTGGTCCAGATTTACTTCAGTTATTCATAGGGAGTGAAGGAACACTAGGAGTAATCACAGAAGCAACCTTGCGACTTTTCCCGATTCCTGCGGAGCGACGATTTCGAGGTGTTAGTTTTCCTGATGTTCACGGCGGTCTTGAGGCAATAAAGAAAATCTTCCGAGAAGGAATCCTTCCTTCTGTGGTACGGTTTTATGATCCTGAAGATGCAGCATTCAGTTTCTCAATGCACTTTGAGTTTGAAGAAGGTCATTGCATGCTCCTCTTGGCCTTTGATGGTGATCCAAAGAAGGTAGAAATCGATGAAGCACGCTCTCTTGAGCTATGCTTTGCTGAGGGAGGAACTGACCAAGGGGAAGGACCTGCTAAGCGATGGTGGGAGCATCGATATGATATGTACTACCCGACTCGTATCAAAACTGCAGGGTTCACAGTTGTCGACACCATCGATATAGTCTCCACCTATGACAAGCTCGAACGCATTTATTCTGCAATGAAAGAAGCAGTGGAGGCTCATGATGCCACTGTTCTGTGTCACTTTTCCCATATGTACCAGAACGGAGGAAGTTTCTACATGATCTTCTACTCCTCACAACCAACAGCGGAGAAATCTTGGGAAACCTACCAACAAATCTGGGATGATGGAGTTGCTGCATGCCATCGCGAGGGGGGTGTAATGAGTCATCAACATGGCGTTGGCTTAACTCGAAGTACCTACACAGAGGATGAACTAGGATCGAGTTTTAGTGTCCTGAAGAAGATTAAGGAGGTCTTAGACCCCAATGGAATAATGAATCCTGGAAAGTTAGGATTGGGGGTGCGTGAGTGATAGATTCTGAAACTATTGCAGAGCAAGTACGAATGTGTGGCAGCTGCTCTAAAATGTGTAGGCACGTATGTCCCACATTCTTTGCATGGAGGTCCGATGCTCCAACCCCACATAGTCGAGCTCTCCTGATGCATCTAGAGATTGTTGGCACTCGTGAGATTGATGAGCGCGGTGTAGAAGTTCTTTACCAATGCCTTGAGTGTAGCCATTGTCTTACATGGTGCAAACCAGAGATCGACATTGCGACTCTGGTCGAGAATAAGCGGCGTGATCTTGTTGAGAGGAACAAACAGCCAAAAGGCATTACTAGACTCGTAGGTTTCGTCAATGACAATCACAATCCATTTGGAGAAAACCATTCAGAAAGGAATGGTTGGATTAGGACCGCCGAGAAGAAGGGACAGAAGATCCTCTATTTCACCGGATGCACAGCTGCATACCGAGAGAAGCAGAGTGCTCAGGACACGGTTTCACTTCTGGAGCAGCTTGGATTTTCAGTCGAAATAACATCAGATGAGTGGTGCTGTGGTAGTCCAATGTTCAGGACAGGAAATCAAAAGGTGGGCTTAGAACAAGCATCCCATAATACTGAAGTTTTGAATAAAATCGATGCTAAAGAGATACTGGTCACTTGCCCGGGTTGCTATCGTGCACTCACCACTGATTACCCTGAGAATGGATTTGAGCTAAACAAACCTGTTCGACACATCAGCGAGTTCTTGACAAAATCGCTGAGAAAGTTGCCCACACACCAATTTGATGGGACTATCACATTTCATGACCCCTGTCATCTCGGGCGTCATTCTGGCATCTATGATGCCCCTCGAGAGGTGATTATGCATATCTCAGGCTCTCCAGTTGTCGAAATGGAACGAAACAAAGACAATGCTATGTGTTGTGGGAATGGCGCAGGGCTTAGAACATTGTTCCCCGAACATGCAAAGAAAATTGGAGCTGAACGAATTCGTCATGCTACAAACGTCAACGCAAATTATCTAGTTACATCATGTCCATTTTGTAAAGAAATGTTAGAATCTCAATCAGGCGATAAAATCACTGTGCTCGATCTACCTGAATTTGTTATGAGAATAATTGGTAACCGCAATGTGAAGACAGATTAGGATTTGAAATAAATGCGGAATGATATGAATTCAGAGGAAATCCTACGATTAAAGGTTCAGCTCCTTACTCAAGGTGTCAGATATTCTGATAAGCAATTGAAAATTCGCAAAGGAGGCGCTGGTCCTGTAGGGGCTAAATATTTCATCCTGCCAAATGGTCGTCCATGTGGAGTTCCAATACGACACGATGAAATGGCTCGGAGATACAAATCTGGTCCAATCGAACAGACTGACGACCCTAGTATATGGATCTATAACAATGAAGTAGAACTGAAAAGTATCCCGCGACCCAAGTTCTTAGACAAACAGACAGCGGATGGGACCCCCTATCACAAGATTGCACTGTTACATAGTGTTGAAACATTAGCAACGACTGTCTATCAAGCATGTCGCTACTGGGACTATGGAACTCAGTGTAAATTTTGCACAATTCCTACATCGTACCTTTCTGGGGCTACTGGCCTTCGAAAGACTCCTGAGCAGTTTGTGGAGGTATTAAAAGCCGCAGAGAGCGAAGGTGTCGTCAAGAATATCCTATTGACAACTGGTACACCCGAACCTCCGGAATTGGGATTGGAACCCCTAATTCAAATTGTCAAAGCAATTCGAAGAGTGAGTAAATTGCCAATTGGTGTTCAGTTTGAGCCCCCCGTTGAAAAGGAGTTGATTCGGGATGTGGCTGATGCAGGTGCGAACGCTGTGGGAATGCATATTGAAAGTGCGGATGAATCCATCCGAGAAGAAATGTGTCCTGGTAAATTCCAATATGGTCCTTTGAATCTTTATCAACAGAGCTGGCTTTATGCTCTTGATTACTTTGGTCGCGGAAATGTTAGCACGTTTTTATTGTATGGACTCGGAGAGGATGTTAGTAAAACACTTTTTCTAGCTGAAGAACTTGCTCGGGTCGGTGTGCTTCCTGTTACAACACCAGTTCGACCTTCATTTGGTAGTCAATTAGCAGATTTCACTCCTACCTATGTGAATGATTTTGAGGGTTCAATTGAGTTCTTCAAGAAAATTGGAATTATACTCTATGA
>JBHLOX010000259.1:0-2821 GCA_048940045.1 Promethearchaeota archaeon | reverse complement strand
GCATACACGAGACTGGCAAAAGCTGCTGCAATGACCGTTAGGATCATCGCTTTCTCGATTAAAAGCATACTATTGAAGGTCTCGAATAATTGCATCATTAGTTCACCACTTCAAGGCCCTCCAGCACCTCGAGTCTCGAGAAACGGTGAAGTAGTACCCTCTCTGGAGTCCTTGCCGTTTCGATTTCCGCGAAGATGGTCCCCTTTAAGGGTTACTTTACGACTGTCTTTGAGCAAATGTGTTGCTATGTTTTCTTTGAGTAGCCCTCAAAATACTCGTTAGATTCACATAAGATTGCAGTCCCAAAGCCATCAGTCAATTTCTAGCTCCTTTCGTACTTCCTCTTTGTCATCATAGACTCGCCCCTCATAAACCTCGCCACGAATATCAATGAAGACATGGTCTTCTGTCATCATCTCACCAAGACCTGTAAGGTTTCTCACGTTTATCCTCTCGTTAAACCGCAGAGCGGCAGAAATTAGTTCAGTTTCATCCATCCATATCACACGCGACCATCATAATAATAACCACAGACGCATTTAACACCTGCCGATTCAATCCACAGGTATGGTCGATTCAAAGGACATAGTCAGCCAATTGAAGACACCGATTTACTTCGATGAAGATACCAGTCTGAATGTCTTGAAAGAACCAATTGCAGTCATCGGGTATGGAAACCAAGGAAGAGCTCAGGCACTCAATCTAAGGGAGAGTGGACTTGAGGTCATAATCGGAAACAGACGAGATGACTATTGGAATCAGGCTGAAGCAGATGGGTTTCAGGTCTTTGAAACGAAGGTTGCCGCTGAAAAAGCAAAAGTCATTCTCCTTCTGATACCAGATGAACTCCAACCCTCTATCTTTGAGGAGCATATCAAACCTGTTCTGACTAAAGACAAGGTCCTTTGTTTTGCGTCGGGGTATAACATCACGTTTGAAACCATCTCTGTACCTAACGATATAGATACGGTCCTTGTTGCTCCAAGGATGATAGGGAGAGGTGTAAGAGAATCGTATCTAGAGGGTAAGGGATTCTATTCCTTCATCGGCGTTCACAATGACGCGTCTGGGATTGCGAAGGATATTGCCCTCGCTATAGCAAAGGGCATTGGATCGACAAAACCCGGAGGTGCAGTTCTTGAGGTCACCTTCCGACAGGAAGCTGAATTGGATCTTTTCAATGAGCAATGCTTTGGACCTGCGTTTGGTCAAGTCCTGACCTGTGCCGTAGATGTAGCCATTGAAGCAGGATATCCGCCAGAGGTTGTATTGCTTGAGCTCTATATGTCTGGGGAGTTTGCATATACAGCAGAGATGATTGCAAAGATGGGTACTTTGAAACAACTTGAACTTCATTCTCCTACAAGTCAGTATGGAAGTATGTCAAGGGGGATGCGATACGCGAGTCCAGAACTTCGGGAAGCCATGCAATTATCCCTCAAGGAGATTCAGGATGGTTCCTTTGCAAAAGAGTTTGCTGCAGAATATGAGTTGGACCTAGAGATTCTAGATGATATGAAGGAGATGGCTCAAGACTTACCTATTGTCTATTTTGACGATGCTGTTCGGAAGCAACTGAGATTTGATGAGGATTAAACGCTCATTCTGACTGGTGAGTAAAACGAAGAGGATTACAGTTTTTACACCAAATATAAAACAGATTTTTTAGCAATTAATAGTGAGGAGAGTTCACGTTCTGAACAGTCATATTTACAGAGAGTATGGCAACGCCCTGACAGGCATCGGTTTGACCGTGCTTCTAACTTACACTGTCATTGTTATTTTGTTGTTCAGAAATCCGATGGAGTTTTCACGACTCATTTTTCCCAGCCAAGCATTCATCATTCTTAGCCTTGGACTCATCCTGACCTACAGTGGTGTATTCCTTCGAAGAAGATACAACGATGAGATTCGATTTCTGACCAAAGATGGTGAAACTATACATTCAGTTAAGCCTTGGTACAAAGGTCCTGAGTCAGGATTGTACTTGACTTCCTGTGGACTTGTAGTATCAATAAATCAGGAGTCTGAAGCGACGGCTAATGTTGGCTATAGAAGAGTTTCAGTGAAAAAAGCTACACATGGGGAATGCATTGTAGCAGAAGGCAAGGTAATATTGGAAAGCACTTCAAAACGCAGATCTTGGTGAAAAGTAGGAGTTGGTGGACCGAGCGAGATTTGAACTCGCGACCTTCTGGATGCAAACCAGACGATCTGCCAGGCTGATCTATCGGCCCACGTCTAAAGAGAGGGTTTCAGCCTGAGTGTTTTAACCCTTACGCTCAGCTCGTATTCCTACTTAGAAAGGAAGTATATTATTCCTTTAGAACCACTTAATCTTGATAAAGAAGGCTAACAAATGTCGCGTCGACTTAGTAGAAAAGAGATTACTGAGATAGGCATCTATGATTTCTTGGGATATATTGGTGCGTTCAACAGTCCATTCATAGGAGGAATGGGTGGAACGCGAAGACTTCTTGATAAATTGGACATAACATCTGAGAGCGAGGTGCTTGAGGTTGGTTGTGCATCTGGATTCACGAGTTGTATGCTAGCGGAGGAATACGGTTGTTCTCTGACAGGCATCGATCTATCTGAAATCCTTGTGGACAAGGCAAGAGAGCGAGCACAGAAGAGGAACCTATCCAAAGCAAGATTCCAGGTTGCCAATGCCTTAGAGCTGCCATTTAAGGATGATAGCTTCGATTCGGTTTTTGGTGTTGCAGTGACTGCTTTGATTCCTGACAAGCTAAGAGTTTTGCAGGAGTATATGCGTGTCACCAGACCTGGCGGAACAATCGGTACATTGGATCTATTTGTG
>JBHLOX010000258.1:0-2827 GCA_048940045.1 Promethearchaeota archaeon | reverse complement strand
ACAGACTCTATGCGTTGCGCGAGAAACACACCATGAATCTAAGAGCTATGACTGCAGACTTCTCTAGAGCCATTAACGACCTTGAGCAATTCTTCGCAGAAATTATAGATGAAATTAGAAATGCAAGATCAGAGATCGGACAGAGGGAAGCAGATGTTGAGGGAGTGATCTCAGTTTACAACACCCTCGTGAGTTCGCTGAAGGGAACTATGGCAAATAGCCAACAGCCTATCGACATGTTGGATATGAAGAAGGCAGAGTTGGAGAAACGTGCGGCTGAAGCTCAAACTGCATACGAATCAGAGAAAATGAAGGCAGAAGATTTACTGCAATCTGAAATCCAAGAGCGCCAGAAAAGAATCGATTCAGCGAGAAATGAAATGGAACTCAAAGCGAAAGAACTTGATGACCTCAAGGGTGAAGTGAATGCAGGCATAAATCGTGCTGAGCAATCAATAGAAACTAGAGTCCTAGCTTTTCAGCAGGAATTTCTCAATCTAATGAATTGGACACTTGATAACAATTCTATAAGAGACCTCGCTCCGCTAACCCTTCTTGATGTGCATACATATGTAGCACTTTATGATGATCAGTCTTATGAACTGATTACTCCTGGTTTCTTACCTGATGGGAGTCTATTAGATTTGGGGAGAGAGAATGCGTTGAGTAGTGAATTCGATACTGCAATTAATTCCCTAGTACATGATTGGATTAGGAATGACCAATCATTCAAAGGTGCCTTCGATCGTGCGTGTGCAAGTGGAAACATGCTATTAGCTCCTGAGGCTGAATCACTCTTAGTAGGCGGTCTCGAGGAACTTCTCAGAAGAAGACTAATACAACGTGATGACATCGAACGCTTACTAACCCATTGGAGTAGATACTCTGGAAAATGTCCCAAGTGTGGAGCTGTTGTTGAAGCAGGCGCTCAGTTCTGTCAAAAGTGTGGAAGGGAGCTAGTCAAATAACTTCATGTTTGGTGAATAGATCGTATGCGAATGTTCCAACCTCACGTATGTCGAATGGAGTTTCAGGAATTTCTACTTATTTGAGGTTAAAAACGACTACGCCAACAATGGTCGCATTCAAATGTTTGTCAAATGAGAATCAGAAAATCAGAAATAATATATCCGTATTATGTCATCCAAGGTGCGTTCGCTATACGTCTTAGGAGAGGAAAGTAGCTTGCACGGGTTAATGCAAGACGGATGATTAACTGACACCATGGTATTCATGGTTTGGAGTTCATCTTCTCCTATTGGACGTTATGAAAGGAGGAGCACATGCATATGAACCGGAGACTATTGAGAGTCCAACTAGTTTCTGCTGTTTTTGTCACGTTAATGCTTGTTGGATTTATTCCACAAGCTGTTTGGGCTGGCGAGATGATACAACAAGACGAGCCATTATTTCGAGACCCTTTGGCGAAATACGAGATAGATCCTGTAATCATCTTCTATGATCCATCAAATGAGTTGTTGACAACAATAGCAGAAAATGTTCACGAGGTACTCGCATTTCGGCTTGAACATATAAGGATGATACCGATTCGCGACTGGTCAAGTCTGGATTACGAGTTAATGGCAGAACCATGGATTGCAATCTATGCGCTTAGTTCTGATTTAAGAAGTGTTCATTTCAGTGATATGAACATCACCTGGGATCAATTCTATAATCTATTGGCTGAACATCCTGCGACAGAGCATATTGTTGGGATGGGGAATACATTAAGTATGGAACAATTCCTTGATGAAAGGGACACGAACATTCGCTCAAGCAAAGCGGAGCAAGTAGACGGATTACTTCTCGCCTTCTTTGACATGTGGACTATACATGAAGCCATTTCAACAAGAGCTGACACAAGTAGCGACTACGAGAACGCTGCAGGAGATTTTAGAACAATCGCGTTGAAGATTTATGGTGATAACTTCCAAACGTTCTTTGAGAGAAGTATTGAACCAGTCGACGCTATTGGTGAGATTGATGAGAAGGACCTACAAAAGAGAACCGATGCAATGTGGGCTGAGCATGCACCTACAATAGAGCCTGCATTCTATCAAATGAGCGAAGAAGGACAACTTGTCGAGCTCCCAGAAGACGAGCTCCCAGAAGACTTCTCACCTGCGATAAAAATAAGCACGGCTGAAGAAGTATCATCTAGTGACTATATCCTCGGTGAGATTCCTCTGCTTTCTGCGCTCAGAGGACCCATAGGTGAGATAATTGATGTTCTTTTGAGTGTCCTCGGTGACTCCGGTTCAACTGTTATATCTATACCCACGGACCTTATAGAGACCATCAAGGGCTTATTTGAGGTACTTGAACCAATAATTGGAATAGTGAAAGACTTCGATCTTGAGTCTCCATTGAAATCAATTGTGCAGGCCATAGCGAACGAGTTCCCCTTCATGGCTGAGTTCAAGGACTACTTGAACATCATATTGAAAGCTCTCTTCAACTTCAGAGGTGACATTGCTGGCATATTGGAAATAGTCGGAGAGCTAGTGACAGCACTTCTACCTGATTCTGTTCCAGAGATGGTAAAGGACTTTATTGGTCAAATCCTAGGTACCGAGGATGGACTTTGGGACATCATCAGTAGTGTCGTTTCCGAAGGCAAAGGTGTTTTCGATACTATATTCAGTTTCTTCACGAAGAACACTCTGCAGGCTTTTCTGAACAAGACCCTTGCAGCAACACTCGGAATGAGCTCTGGTCAAGTTTCAACTCTACTTCCACGAATCATCAGCTTCGTGGAGTCAACCCTTGACTTTCTCACAGGGAAGGACTTTGTGAAGTTTGTCGAAACTATTGGTACCGACCTTCT
>JBHLOX010000257.1:0-2833 GCA_048940045.1 Promethearchaeota archaeon | reverse complement strand
AACTCTCGAAGTCATAATAGTACACCATATCAGTAAAGTCATTCCAGATATTATGGAATCAAGCCACGGATTGCTTTTCTGGAAGAAGGAGAATCAGAACACAAATCAACGCATAGAGAAGACACCGAATAAACAGTAACGAAGTTGACTGATCTACCTGAGGATGACTCTAATTAGATAAAAGAGATAATCAATTTCCACTTGCATTGTTTCGCGGAAGTTCTTCTAACCAATCCAAGGTCTTTTAGCTTTATCGTTGCGAGCATTCTTTGAGTTCCGATAGAAAATGATTGCGATAACAACTATACTGATCATACTAACAGTCAGAAGTAGCTCCGGATAATTAATCTCAGGCGCAGAAGGGGTCCTAGGTATCGGAGGAAGCTCAATAGAAGAATCGATTCCAAGGCTAATGTTGTGTTCAAGAGTTTCGTCGCCAAAGTTCTCAAAAGCTGTGAAGATAACAGGTATATCATGTGCATAGAATGGAACCCAGCCAGGGTCAAAAATAACAGCATGCGAAGCATTCACCTCAACCTGTCCCGTCGCGTTACCAGCAGAGGCATTCTGAGCGCACTCTACATATCCTTCACCAAAATACAACCTGTTGCCCACATGTTTAATAGATGTAAAATTACGCACATAGTCCATTTCTGGGTCTAAATATTCATGAATCCTAATCTGAGGTCTCATAATGAAAACAAGAATTGAGTCACTATAGGTCCAGTCCCACCCTGAAATTTGATAGTCGAGTTTGAATTGGTCTTGTGTTGTCGAGCTGAAATGGGCTCGAATCTCTATCCCGATGTCCATGGAACGCATGTGGCCAGGAATGTTATCCCAATCATCGATGCCACGTTCTAGAAGCTCGTGTTGATGGGTGATTGTCATATTGGCTGTATAGTTCACATGCAAGGCTGTCACCCCTTGCATCCATGACAAATCTGGATCATGGGTAACTTGCAGATATCCATCTTCTCCCCACCTCTCGAAGAGAAAATCACTATAATTCCACGAGTCCCATCTATGACTAAGTGGTACTATTGCACCTACTTGTTGGTCTATGCCCGGAGTGAAGGTACCATCCTTGTTTATGTCATTTGCTTCGAAGAAAGCTGACAAAGCGAAATCGTACCAGAAGTATTCCTCACGATCAGGCGTCAAATGAGGCGGATTACTGATGAAATTCCATACTGGGTTATCTATAATACCGTCACTCATTAGGGATCCGTCAACACGAATGGCACTGGTTATTACTTGGTAATCACGACCTCCAACATCGGGATCGTAACCAAAGCCTACATCGATATAAATCAACGACTGTGCGGCTGTAAATGGTACAGAAGATAGAAGAAATACCACTCCTAACGTGATAATTACTCCTTTTTTGATCATTCTGCACCACCATCAATAACAGTGTCTACTAGATATATAATGGTTCTATTCCAATTCCATAGAACCACCACTTCGAGTACTATCGAATTCATAGTGACACCTCATACTATTGCTGCACTGATTAGAGCTAGAAGGAGAAGGTTCAGATTTGTGAGGATAAGTGTAACAATCACAGCTCGAGACCTCCTTACTGTCTTTGCCCTAGCAAGTGCAACTGTCAGAATACATGTGCTCCATGCAATAACACCGGTTAGGAAGAACGTGAGCGGCAAACCTATAGGAAAATTCAATGATGGAAAAAAGTACCAAATGAGCTCTATTAGGATATGAGGAATATATGCCATAGGCACCGACACAAGAAGGTCTCTGGAAAGACCATGTTTTCTCAAAATCGGGATAGACAATGCTTCAACAAGCAGGTATGTGGTTATCCAAGTGAACAAAGCAGCAAATATCGTTACTCCTGTCCCAAAATACCCCTGTAGGAAGAAGAGAAATACAGGAAGAAGACCCAGCTCTGCGGAAAAGTATCCATATAATCCAAGAAAGACAACAATCTCAATGAAGAACCTCAATGGATCCGCCTGAATACGCCTCACTATCGGTTCCATGGTCAATATATCAATAATGAAATCTCGATATGTTCTTCTTTGTACAATGGTTGGTACAATCCCTTCTAATTGGTCCTCACTCTGCTGTATAATGGCGTATGCTGCTTGACCTAGCTCAGTAAGTGCATACATCTTGTCCCCTGGCCGTGACACCAAAGGGGCTTCCGACTTTGCGAGATTATCCAAATGGAAGTATAATGTGCCTGGCTCTAAGCCTAATTCTGTAAGGTCTGTATATGAAACTGCACCCTGATTTCCAATCATGACAATGATTTGGCGTCTTATTGCATGTGATATTGCACTATGCACCTTGTCCATGACAGATTCCTTATCTCCCAAGATAATCCCACCAAGAGGATTCCTTCAAATAAAACCAAGATAATGCGCTCTTACTCTTCTTACTATATTCATCTTACACAAAGAATAAGATCCATGGTAAATCATCAGAACTTCCCCATCATCACCACCGAATCTCATATTTCGCATCTTTTCAAATCGGATTATAATCGCATTATTCCAATTTCATTGAGATGCGACCTCGAGAACTGTCGAAGTTAAGAGAGTACCTTAATAAATCTAATTAGAAATTCCATATTGCTTTCAAATTGCAAGTCTAAAGAAACTCCCAAAAAAATCCAACACGATAAAGCCAAACAAGATTGAGGGGGACATAAAGGAATACTGTCAGATGTCAATATTCAGGTGAAAAGCGAAGACTTTTACTAGTATTTTTCCCATAGGTCCATAGATTAAACTGCGGAAACGATTGGTGAAGTGAGGAGAGTCCTCAGGTAGGAACGAGAATAGATGAGCACGACCTGGTTCAT
>JBHLOX010000256.1:0-2859 GCA_048940045.1 Promethearchaeota archaeon | reverse complement strand
TGGATTTTGACATGATTTCACATTCCGAAAAGAATTCGGTACAATGTACGATTCTCCGAAATTCTTGATAAGTATTATCTGATATTGAATGTGATATTCAGATTGCAGAAAATGCACTTCTGTAGAGGATTTAACGAAAAAAAGCTACCATGCTATGATTAAGAATTTTCCATGTTAAAAACTAAGAGGAGGTAGAAGTGAATCTTGGTACATAACACTCTGAGTGAAACGACGTAGTAATTTTCACGTTTCGTCGATTCACCAAATTTATGGGAAATTTTTCGGATTTATTATCACTCTATGCGAAAGAAATGAAAATAATTCTGCAATTTGCAGGAAAATAATATAGCATGTAAGAATTAACAAAAGACCGAGAGAAATCATTGCCTCAAAATTAGAATAATGGAAACTTTTCAAGTTTCATACCCCCAGGGTCCGCACATGTAGGCAATGCAATCTCTCACATTATCAGGATATGAGAATCAGAGGTCACCCTTGATGTGCAAAGAACATGAACAACCTGAATTCCTTAGACTAATCTTTTCTGACCTTCTCGGACACACAAGAAGCATTGAAGTCGGTTATGAGAGATTAGAGGAAGTTATCGACTACGGACTTGTGATCGATGGGTCCTCGGTTCCTGGTTATTCTTCGGTTAATGAAAGCGATGTTTTACTCCTCCCTTCTAGCGCCACCCCACTTTCTCAACCCTGGGACAAGTCTGCGGCATTTCTACTCTGTCGGATTCATGAGGTCACAGGTGAACCCCACCCTAGAGACCCTAGACACATCCTTCGAAGAATCGCTGCCATGGCAGCAGAGCGGGGAATGAAGCTCATGGTTGGAAGTGAGCTTGAGTTCTTCATAGTTGCCAGACGATCTGATAATGGGATTGTTCCTCTCGATAATGGAGGATACTTCTCTTCTCAGCCCGAGGACTTCGCACTTGATTTCCGACGCGATGTCATAAGGACATTGAGAAAAATCGGAATTATTGCCACCTCTCATCATCACGAGGTGGCAAATGGGCAACAGGAGATTGGAATTCAGTATTGCGAAGCCCAGACAGCTGCAGATAACATTATGCTCTCACGAATTATCATTTCAGAGATGGCATATAGACGAGGTATAATCGCGACTTTCATGCCAAAACCGTTCCCAGAACAGAATGGGTCTGGTATGCACCTTCATCAGAGTATGTGGAGCTTTGATGGTTCACGGAATCTTTTTGCTGGACCAGTGCCAAGTTCTCTCTCTCATCTGGCAATGACCTATATTGGGGGGCTGCTTGAGCATGCTGTTACGCTCGCCGCAATCCTAGCTCCTACGGTGAACTCCTACAAGAGACTGGTTCCTGGTTTCGAGGCACCCACTCGTGTGGCGTGGGGATACAGAAACAGAAGCACAATGGTCCGGGTACCTCACTTCAATGGGGCGGATAGAGCTGCGAGAATCGAGCTTCGATGTCCAGATGGCATTTCATCACCGCACCTAGTTATTGCATCTATTCTAGCTGCTGGATTGGATGGGATTGAGAGAAGCATCATGCCGCCTGAGCCGACTGACAAAGACCTGTATGAGTCTGGATTCACAATCAAGTCACTCCCTGGATCTCTTGAAGGAGCACTGGAGAGCTTGGAGAAGAGCACCATGATGAGAGAAGTGCTCGGGGAGTCTGTTGTTGACACTCTCATCGCAATGCGGCGACGTGAGTGGAAGGAATATGTTGAGTCTACTGGAAATCCTGGAAGTTCAGAAATCACTGATTGGGAAATCGAGAGATACATGCATGTCAACTAGGTCCTCAGAGAATCCAAAAGACTTCTATCGAGCATATATCTTCATTTTTGTAGTTGGAGGTAATCATAATGCCAGCCTTCGAAAGTAAAGATCAGTTTGTAGAAGTATTCAACAAGTTCTGGGAGAAAGCCACTGAAAAAGCAGAGGTGATCGAGAAACTTACCAAGTCGCAAGTCGTGGTCAGATTTGACATTGAGGACCCGGAGGTCCACATGACGATCAATTTCAGAGACCCTGGGCCAAATGGAGAAATTGGTACACTCACATTCGACAGTGATGTAGAACCTGAAATCTCTGTCTGGTCAAAGTCTGAAACCACCAACAAATTCTGGCAAGGTAAGCTGAACACAACAGTAGCAATGGCACGGGGACAGGTAAAACTGGACGGTTCAGTTGCTAAGGCATTGGGACTGCTCTCAAAAATCAAACCACTCTATGCTGTATACCCAGAGGTTCTCCAAGAGATGGGCCTCGACCACATGTTGTTGTAGTATCAAAAGCAAAGTATATATTCGCAAATTTCAAGACAAGCTTGTAACTGACAATTAATTATTGTTAACAAGGTGAAGACAATGGCAGCAGTAACGAAAGATATGAGCATTGGTGAAGTAGTCATGAAGTGGCCTGAATCAGCTGGAGCTTTCCTAGAACATGGGTTGATGTGCTTTGGATGTGCGGCTGCTAGGTATGAAACAATAGAGCAGGGTGCACAAGCTCACGGTATAGATGTTGAAACTCTCATCAAGGCTATAAACGAGGTTATTGAAAAGACAGAGGAAGAGTAGGCTTCTTCTGAAAACAGACCCTCAGTAGGGGGGTTGATCCATACTGTTTTACTATATTTGATTTAATTATTTAGTCAGTATTGGGTTTAGTGCGGCCATAGAGTCGTCCTGTTTCTTCCTCAGTCATCTCAAAGCTGTGTTCATCGTCCGGGAATGTACCCTCTCGCACCTCTTTCGTGTACTCAGTAACAGCATTCTTAATCAATTCACGGACATTGGCAAACTTCTTCACAAACTTTGGTTTGAAATCCTCAAAGAGTCCCAGCATATCCCA
>JBHLOX010000087.1:0-11584 GCA_048940045.1 Promethearchaeota archaeon | reverse complement strand
TTCGTCCCCCAAGATCATATTTCGAGAGAGGTCCAGGACCAGTTTCGAGTTGCCGCTCCATATGACCATGGTCACATTATTGACAGGAAATACTACAAAGCAGTGAAGGCTGTTCACGAGAATGGCGGAGATACTGGATCCAAAGGATGGGATTGGCCATACAGCGAAGAGGTAGCCACAAGACTCTGTCTTCGCCCTCACACAACCCCAGTTTCAATGAGATATCTTTACGAACATCGCGAAGGACCTCAGAAGATGTTCATCATTGATCGAAACTTCAGATCTGAAACCATCAGTGCAAAACACGCACAGGAGTTCAATCAGTGTGAGGGCATCATTATGGACAAGGGACTGACACTACGAGACTTACTTGGCTATCTGACTTCAATCTGCAAAGCGGTTGGAGTTGAGAAGCTTAAGTTCAAACCAGGACAATTCCCATTCACGGAACCAAGTGTAGAAACCTTTGGAAAACATGAGAAACTTGGATGGATCGAGCTTGGAGGTTCAGGTATTTTCAGACCGGAAGTCACACGACCCCTCGGGATTACAGATACTGTCCTTGCATGGGGGATTGGATCTGGTCGTCTCTATATGGCATCAATGGGAATCAATGATATCCGAGATCTCTTCTCGCGAGATTTGAACTGGCTTAGGAGGAGCTATTTTGTGAGTAGGTGAGGACTATGATCGTGGAATGCAGAATAGATGACCTTCTTTCACTGATTGGCAAGAAGCTCAGCTTAGACAAGTTGGAGGACACACTCTTTCTAATCAAAGCAGAGGTTGAGAAGATTGAAGGGAATATCATCGAGATAGAAGTGAATCCAGACCGTCAAGACATGCTATCTACAGAAGGAATTGCTCGGGCTGTTAGATCATTCTTGCAGCTTGAAATTGGTTTGAAAGACTATCCTGTGAAGAAATCTGGAAAACAGATTATTGTCAAACCAGGTCTTACAAAAATCAGACCGTATATCTGCTGTTCAATCATCAAGGGGATTCCAGCTGATGACGAGTTGATCAAAGAGTATATGCACTTGCAGGATGCACTGACATCGACTCACGGTCGAAACCGAAGTAAGGCTAGCATTGGTCTCTATGTGTACGACGATATTGAGTTTCCAATCTTCTATGGACCGAAAAAACCTCAGGATATCAAGTTCGTACCATTAGGGTATGAGATCGAGATGGATGGACCAACAATAATGACTGATCATGAGAAAGGAATAGAGTTTGGAGCAATCATTCAGAGTCATAAGAAATGGCCTCTGCTCTATGACTCCAAAGATCAGGTACTGAGCTTGCCACCAATCATCAATAGCAATCACCTCGGGCGAATGACAACTGAAACAAAGAATGTGTTTGTAGAAGTTACAGGCACACATCTTCCAACCATCCATCAGGCACTTAACATTTTGACAGCCGCTCTTGCAGATAGAGGAGGTAAGATTGAGTCTATGACTGTGGTTTACCCTGATGGGTCTACGGAAGAAACTCCAGATTTCAAGCCAGAAGAGATGACACTCAGTATTGAGGAAATCAACAGTTTGATTGGACTTGATCTTTCAAGACAAGAGATTCTCCAAGCTTTGGGAAAGATGGGCTATGGGGCAAAGGTTGTGAAGACAAAGCAACTACAAATTCTCGTTCCCAAGTATAGGATGGACATACTTCATCCTGTTGATATTATTGAGGATATCGCGATTGGGTATGGCTTTGACAATCTAGTTCCAGAAATGCCACAGACAATGACCACAGGAAAAATGAATCCAGTTACAAGAGTCAAAAACAAAGTTAGAGACCTTATGGTGGGTATTGGATATCAGGAGGTGATGAATTACATCATGACCTCACCAGAGCTGCTCAATGACAAGATGTTTAGAAATCGACCAATGATAACCACTGAAAATCCTAAGAGTCGCAACTACTCAGTCTTGAGGAATTCACTTCTACCAATACTTCTGGATTTTGCATCACAGAATCAACATGCCGATTACCCGCAGAAAATCTTTGAGGTAGGTGATGTGGCTATTCCTGATGAAGCCAAAGAAACACGTGTAGATCAAGTTCCGTCTGTGTGTGGTCTAGAAACTGATGTCACAGTAAACATCACCAAACTAATGTTAGAGATAGGATTTCTATTGAGAAATCTTGGACTTGATAATCGCTTCACTTTCGAGTCAATGTCGAACTCAGACTACATTGACGGTAGGTCAGGATGCATTAAGATTGATGGAAATGTTTGGGGTCACTTTGGCGAGGTGTCACCGGAGGTACTCTCGAACTTCGGGATAGGCTATCCTATGGTCGCTTTTGAGATATTCATGCCTAGGAGTACAGATTGGCTCAATTGAAATGTCAAACCGCAGAAAAGATATAAGAAAAGACCTGTGAAGTGACAGAGTACGTCCGGAAAGCGACGGTTTGGAGTGTCCTTACGTGAATCAGGGAAACGAAACTTCAGATACCACAACAGACGATGGGTTTGAAGGATTCAAATTCCGAGTGGTTTTGCTGGGTGAGGCCGCAGTTGGAAAAACGTCGCTTGTGAGGAGATACACTGAAAACGTCTTTGATGAGGAGTATAAGCAAACCATAGGAACAACCTTTGCCACCAAGGACATTGACGTGACTGATGGTGATGGCAACGTTCGAAAAGTTCGTTTGAATGTGTGGGACATGGGAGGTCAGTCGACCTACAGAGAGCTTCGCAGACAATTCATGAAAGGCGCCTCAGGGGCCATAATTGTATACGATGTTACTCGTCCTGAAACTTTCATGGCGATGAACAATTGGTTTGAGTCGTTCAAAGAGGTCTGTCCAGCTTCACCAGTTATCATCAGTGCTAACAAGGTGGACCTTGTGGATATGAGAATGGTCCCTCATGAACCCGGAATGATGCTACGCGATTGGTTCCAAGCGGAATATTTCGAAACATCAGCTAAGACTGGCGATGAGGTAAACAATGTGTTTACAAGAGTTGCTGAGGTTGTTCTGGAAAAGGCACTTGCAGAAAGCAAAGGTCCAATAATGTGACCTCTTCCAGACGAGGTGAACGGGAACATGATAGTTAGGGACTTTATGACATCGTTGATTGTCACAGTTGAAGCAGATACCCTTGTGGTGGATGCTGCAAAATTGATGGCGGCTGAGGATGTGGGAAGTCTTCTCATTACCAAAGCGGATGTACTTGCTGGTATGATTACTCGTCGTGAAGTCATTGGAGCTCAACTCCTCTCTAAGGAGTCACTTCGGACACTTGATGTGGAAGACATTATGACTACTCCAGTGGTGACGATTGGTCCTGAGGCGGATCTTGGGCAAGCAATCGCATTAATGAATCAGACTGGAAAACATCACATACCTGTCATTGAGGGGAATGACATCATTGGACTTGTAGCTGCTACTGATATAATCAGAGTATTAGCAACCATGAAATTAATTGCTGATGGGGCACCACTTGTTGAGGACTAGGCGGGTCTGTACTTAGGAATCTCTGCTTTGATCTCCTTTTTTAGTTTCAGAATGTCCCGCGCCTGTAGTTCCTTTCGTTTCTGATATCCTCCCACAATACCTGCCCATTGGTCAATTCGAACCATTATTGGATCACTGGGAACTATCTTATCAATCGCTGCTTTCGCTTCAGCTAGAGTATCTAGGACAGCTCCAGCTCTGCACCCCATCTTTAGGGATTTGACAATTATATCAAGTTGAGCAGCAATCTGCATTGCACGGTCTGCCGGTACTGCTGCTGATGACGCTGCAGAGGGCGCTGGAGAAGGTGCTGGTTCAGGGACAGGTGCAGCTGCTGGTGCAGCTGCTGGTGCAGGAGTAGGTGCAACAGGGGCTGGAGCGGGAGCTGCTTGTGAGGGGATTTGTTTGACAATCTCAAGCATCTCAGCACGTAGGTTTTCCACAGCTTCTTGTACAAAAACACGAACAGCCCCCACCTCCTGAACTACCATTGAAGCCAAAGCTTCTTGGTTGTCAGCAGCTGGAGCAGCTTGTGCTTGTTTTCCTAAAGCAGCTATGATTTCGTCCTTGGCAACACGGACCTCAGATTTTATCTCAGTGACTGTGCCCAGTATTGTAATCATACGTTTGAGAGTTTCACCAAGTTGGTTAATACTCTCCTCAATCTTCGTCAATCGACCAAGGAATTGCTCTGCCATGTATGTCACCTTCTTCTAGAAATTCATCCGAATATGGAAAATGTCCAGTATAATCCTTACTATGATGAACTCTTACTCTTGCCTCTATATTTTTGGTAAAAAGGTTCGATACTACGAGGATATACTCAGAACTATTATTAACCAAATATTGGCAGAAGGACAGGGTAGTGAAACATAGGACGGAACATAATGGCAACTGCTGATGTATCACATATGTTCAAACTGGTTGCCCTTGGTAATGGGGCTGTAGGTAAAACCAGTTGCATCAAGCGATACACAGAAGGTAGCTTCAGTGAGCGGTACATCGCCACTATTGGGACGACTTTTGCCCTGAAGACTGTTGATACGGTACTACCAAGCGGGAGTACAATTTCAGCCAGAGTAGTTTTGTGGGATTTAGCAGGCCAACCAACCTACAATGAGTTAAGACGCAGATATATGGCTGGAGCCTCCATGGCTATAATCGTGTATGATGTGACCCGTCCTCAAACTTTTCTGGACATTGGTGAGTGGTTCACCAAGTTTATCACTGTGTGTCCAAATGCTGTCGTTGCGGTTGTAGCAAATAAAATAGACCGCGAGGACAGACTTGTCCCACCAGAAGCCGGCAACATGGTCAATCAGTGGCTAGATGTCCTGCACTACGAAACCTCAGCCAAAACCGGTGAGAACATAGATTTACTCTTCACGGATTTGGTCCAACGAGCAATTGCGAAACAAGCAGAAATGGGTTCGCTTGATTCACTTTCAGGGACCCAACCACCAAAACCATTCAAGCTAGGCGTCTGAGAGGACAACTAGGAAGGATATGGATGGTTACCAAGTTTCAACTTTTGAAAGGTGCAATTGCACATCTGTTTCTGCTATTGGTCAATTTCTCTGTGCTTGTCGGAATCATCGAGAGCCTTCAGCTATTTACACCCGCATTGCCCATCCTAAATGCATTGGTATTAGCGTATATGCTCGTTCATACTTTTATCCTTTTGACAATACAGCAGGGGATTCAGATCTTAGAATTCATCAAGATGAAACTCCCAACCATTCTCATCTTATACTACTTCGACATAGGTGATGAGGAAACAATCGTTGTTCCCCTTTTTGATCCAATAAAGAGTCGTCTTGCTGTAATCATCGTACTGCTAGTGTTAACTGGGGGACCAATTCTCTATCCGATATTTGCAATCTATGGATTTCTTCTCTCATGGGGGCATCTAGCCATAATTGCGTTGCAGCCATCAAGAATTGTCCAATACTTTGGAATATTCCTCAATTATGCTCCTCCGCTCCTTCTCATAATTGCAGCAATCATTGTTTTGTCTATTGTGATGATTGAGAGGCGTCATGTCTAGAAATCATGATTTCATTCATGTAATATGCAGGCATTTAAATTCCAGAGCACCCCTAGAAGTTCGATAGAACTTGAAGAGACCTGATGTAGTAATTGTTGGAGCTGGATCTGCAGGGTGCGTGACTGCCAGAAGATGTGCTGAGCTTGGATTGAAGACACTACTTTTAGATAGAAAACCAAGGAAAGAAGTCGGTCAGAAAGTATGTGGAGATGAAGTCAGTAAATCACACTTTGATGATACAGGAATCGATTATCCAACTGGTCAGGAAATATCTTCCACTATTGCTGGTGCTGATGTCTATCCACCAAGTATGAAGAATGAGCTACAAGTTAGAGGTTGGGCAGATTTTGATGGTTGGACTGTAAACAGACTCGATTTTGGACAGCGGCTCTTGAAAGAGGCAATTGATGCGGGTGCTCAATTCATTCCAAAAGTCCATGTTGGCAGTCCTACATTGATGGGAGATCAGGTCACGGGTGTCGCGTACAAGGACCTTTCATCTGGGGAAGAGGTCATCGTTAAGAGTAAGGTTGTTGTTGATGCTAGTGGTTTCGCCGCTGTTATCAGAAACAAGATAGAGAGTCCTTTGATTGAGAATGATGTTGATAAAGGAGACATCGCCCTCTGTTTCAGAGAGATTCTCAAACTGAAGATGCCATTGGCGGAACCTGAAGTCGCTCGTGTCTTTCTTGGGGGTGAAATTGCACCACGGGGATATGCTTGGATTTTCCCAAAGGGAGTCCAAGAAGTTAATGCAGGTGTTGGGATAACAGGAGGAAAAGGTCGGGGGTCACCAAAATCATACTTTCTGAAATTCAAGAAGATATATCCACTTCTTTTTGGATCAAAAGTGATTGATGGAAAAGGTGGTGCGGTTCCAGTGCGGAGACCCCTCAAGAGTCTGGTGGGAAACGGAGTTGCCTTTGTTGGGGATGCAGCACTGCAGGTCAATCCAATACATGGCGGAGGAATAGGGGCTGGAATGAGAGCTGGAATAATTCTGGGGGAAGTTGTAAGAGGAGCAATAGCTAGTAGGAATCTTTCAGCTGCTGGTCTTTGGTCATACAATACTAGGTATCTTCCTTACTTTGGTAGAAAATTGGCATCTTTGGAAATCTTCCGGAGGCTACTCCAAGCCGTGTCAGACGAAGACATGGACTTCGGCTTTGAAAGAAGATTACTAGAGGCAAATGACCTTATGGCTGCAAACCGCGGAGATGGAATCTCTCTTAGCATCACTGACAAATTGAGGAGGGTGAAGAGGGGTGCAGGAAGAGTTTCACTCCTGATGAAATTGCAGAAGGCTGCTGGGTTGATGAAGAAAATGAGTAAAGCCTACGCTAATTACCCGAATAATCCTGATAGACTGGATGAATGGGAGCAGACAATCTTAGGTATCATTGAATCAGCCAATTTTGAATAAACAGGAAGTGATGGTTTCAGAGATACCATCTACTTCATATGCTTAGACATCACGGATTCCGTCTTTCACAACCGTGAAGACTGCTTCTCCTTCAGGGAGATTAGGTGAGTCCACAAGGCGACAGATTCTTCGTTCGCCCTTTGACTTCCTGAGATAACAGCGAGTCTGTGGTACATGTGCTAGTACATGTCCACCCACAGGAGCTGTTGGGTCTCCAAAGAAAGCATCTGGTCGAGACATCACCTGATTTGTGATGTAGACTGCCATATTGTTGATTTCTGCACCTCTCTGTAGATGATGCAAGTGTTTGTTCAACTTCTGCTGTCTTGCTGCAAGAGTGCCCCTACCAGTGTATTCGGCTCGGAAGTGGCTTGTCACTGAGTCCACAATCAGCAATCTCGCGTTGTGTTCATTTGCCATCTCCATTGCCTGATCACACAATAGAATTTGGTGGTCTGAATTATATGCTCGAGCCCATACGACATTCTTCAGGACCTTAGAAGTGTCCATTCCATAAGCTTCAGCCATGTCAACCAAACGCTCTGGTCGGAAGGTTCCTTCGGTATCCACATAGATTGCTTTTGCACTCAGTCCTCCTTCCTCTGGTGGACGCTGCACAATCACCGCTAACTGATGTGCAATCTGGGTCTTTCCAGATCTGAACGATCCATACATTTCTGTAATGGCTTGAGTTTCAAGTCCGCCTCCAAACAGCTCATCAAGAGCCTTCGAACCTGTTGAGATACGGCCAGCTGTCCTTCGCCGCTCTAGTAGAAGGTCAGCGGTTTCAAAACCAATATCCAGCATCTCTCGAGCTGCCTTGATGATCTTAGTAGCTGTAGTTTCACCAATTGAACCTGCCGCAGCAAGTTCACCTGGTGACGCAACAGCAATTGCTTCAACATTCTTGTAGCCAGACTCGGCCAATCTCTTTCCAATAGCTGGACCCACGCCGGGAAGATCTGTGACTTCAATGCCAGAAACACTGGCTTCGTCACCCCCAACTTCAGCTAGGGTTTCCTGTTCATTCCCTTCAAATTCCTCGTAGTCCATTTCCTCGTCGTCTTGTTCTTCATCTGCTGCCTTCTTTGGTGACAAATAGAAGACCTCCCTTTATCACCCAACTTCTAGTTTGTTGAGTTTGTAGACGTGATAGTGTCGATTCACTTCATATAAAAATGGCACTAGTGGGCAAACCGAGTGAGGGGACTTTATCATTTCTCGAGAAGTGGATACTCCATGTATAGAGTATTCCTAGAAAAACCAGTCTTTGAATGTAACAGAATCCAATGGGAGGATGGAAATCTATCCTCGTGTTAAGGTGACTAGAATGAACTCTTCCTGGGGAGCAATTCGAATTCCACCCATATTTGTTTGAATTTGGATGAACGCCAACTCTCCACCTTTCTTGACACCTCTGACAATCTCCCAAGTCTTACCAATCAATGCACTCAGAAGAGCTGAAATCTCTTCAGCCCTCTCAAGCGTGACGCCCCAGGTGTTGATGGGAAATCCTTCTGGACTGATGAAAAGGGCAGCATATACATCTGGAAACTTGCTTGTGATATTTTGAATAATCCTCTCGAAAATCTCACGCTTCGGCATCGCGGTCATGTTTTTATACACTTCCATGGCTGTTTCTGTCTATTCTAGTATCTGAAAGGTGTTAAATGGACAAAGAAAAAGCTTGTTGTCATATAACCAGTCGCTCAGGGGTGAATATGACTTGGAAGAAGAACTCATGTTTCGTATCATATTCGTTGTGACATACGTTATTTTTGGTTCTGTACGAATTTTCTATAGGAGTCAGGCAATAGGAAAGGAGAGGGAGAGAGAGGAGTCTCTGAGAGATGCACCAACTACGTTTCTTTCCATTGTAATTATAGTCTACTTTGCTGCAATGTTCATCTACATTCTTGTTCCAACTTGGATTTTCTGGGCACATGTTGATCTACATATACTCCTTCGCTGGTTTGGTGTTATTCTAGGAGGGGCAAATATCGTATTTCTTGTCTGGATACACCATACCCTAGGAGGACAATACGACGCAAAACTGTCGATTCGGAAGGAACATGAATTGATTGAGGCTGGACCATACAAAAGAATCAGGCATCCAATGTACACTGTCTTCATCTTGTTCTCTCTGGCAGTAGCTTTAATCTCGGCGAACTTGCTTCTAATCAGTTTTGCATTTCTTATTGGCATTCCATTTCATTGGATTACACAAAAAGAGGAGAGAATGTTGACCGAGCAGTTCGGAGAGAAATATCAAGAATACATGAAACGAACTGGGAAGTTCCTCCCTCCAATTCGAAGAAAAGATTGAAGATTGGGTTTTGACGCTCCGAAGTAAATCGGTGAAACCATTGAAATACCATGATGAGATTCTCGAATTAGAAGGAGCGCGAGTGACAGTTTCACGCATAATTTCGAGACTCACTCCTGCTCCGCTAATCAATCTCTATGTAGGAATCATCTTTTCTCTAACCTCACCGATTGGTCTTGGACCAATTCTTGATCCTCTATCATCAATTCTAATCTGCCTTGTCGTGATGGTTATTCTTCCGATTGTGCCTATTGTATATGAGGCATGGAGAGGAAATGTAGACCTAGATGTTTCCACGAGGGAGAGTCGAACCAAATTCTTCCTGTTTTCCATGATGTGTGACATAATTGCATATGTGGTCTATGGATACTTTGGATGTCATATAATGAGTACACTTGCTGCTGCGTACTTTTCGGTGACAACAGGAGTCCTGATTGTTAGTCTGAGATCGAAGATATCCGTCCATGGAGCAGGAGTCGGAGGACCAGGTGCAGCACTAATCTATGTCTATGGTCCACTCGCATATACTGTCATCATAATCTGGGCACTCGTAGTTTACTCAAGGGTGACATTAAAGCAGCATAATCTCCAGCAGTCAGTTGCTGGAGTCGCTCTCGCTATTGCTATTTCATGGACGACCTATTTCTTCTTGTATATGCCTTGACCCCCAAAAATGCGCAATTAGGGATTTTGTACGAAAACAGTTCATATGTGATGTCGCAATTTTCTATATGCAGTTATTATGCTGTCTAACTATTAGGAATGCGATTCGAAAATGCAGGATCAAGTGATTTGTCCGTCATGCCAAAAACGCATTAGAAAAGGGTCGACATTCTGTATAGGTTGTGGAAATGCCGTGCCAGAGGACTTACCAACAGCCCCACCAGAACCAACACTTGAAGAATCCGAGATATTAGATGAACCTGACAATCTAGATGGTCTGGATGACTCCGTTTTTGATGAAGCACCAACTGAAACTCCTCCATCAGCTGAGCCAGAGGTGCTACCTCCTGTAGATGAGGGACTTAGTTGGGATGAGTCAATACCAGAACCAGAGCCACTATTAGTTGAAGAAGAACAAGAGATCGATGATTCGGTACAATCAATAGCGGAATCAGAAGGACCTCCATTACTTCCAATTGGAGAGCCTAAGGAACCTGCTGGGCGAAGTACAGACATGTCGTGGGAAGAAGGTGTTGAGGGAATCAAAGAGGGTATGCCATTCAAAGAGATCGAACCTCCTAGAGTCTTTGATGAGGAAGTTCCAATCACAACAGAAGAGGCCCTTGAGCATCTGTTTCCTGAAGGTGCTCCTAGGGAGATTCGAGAGGAAACAAAACAGGCTGTGGAGCACTTGTTCCCAGAAGGGAGAGGATCCACAACTGCAACATTCATTGATGTAGTTGTTGGTAAACCAGATAGGATTGGACTAAAAGGACCACTCCAAGAGCTTCAGACACCAGCATGTCCTAATTGTGGAATCACTCTCACTTCAGATGAGTTTGAATATCCGCCCTATGTTTTCGAAGCCATGGGAAAGGCAAGACTGGAACAAGGTGACCATCACCTTGAGGAGAATGAACATGAAAAAGCCATTGAGTCCTTTGAGATAGCAAAGATGCTTTTTGAAAAAGCTGGGAATGAGAAAGGAGTCGCGGAGAGTACTAAAAGAGTAGACATTGGATACGACGCTATGGCCCAGTTCCATTTCGATCAGGGAGACAACCACATGAAAGTCCATGAATATGAATGGGCGATCGTACAGTATCGGAAAGCAAGAGAGCTCTATATGTTCAGTACCGACGCAAAAAAGAGAGCACGTTGCTCTGAGAAAGTCCGAGAGGCGTATGAAGAATGGGGTAAGGATTTGGAATCTCAGGGAGACCAATTCTCAAAGCAAGGTGACTCCAGAGATGCCTTGGCAAAGTATCAGGAGGCTGCCTCGAAATATCGTGAGGGACAAGCCAATAAGAGACTCAAGGGTCTCGAGAAGAAGATTAGGAAAGCCTAGATTCAGAGTGATGTTCTCGGTTTGAACCCGGTTAATCTGAGTATGTTGTTCTTAAATATCAAATCGATGTCTTCTTGAGAATACTTGAACTTGGATAGCAGAGATTTTACTGCGTTATGTTGCTCTTCAAGGATGTTGTATCTGAATCCTCGAGGGAAGAATGACGAGTCTGTTCCAAAGACAACCCTGCAAGAGGCTCCTGCTGTCAATGCCCTGTCAAATATCTTGGTGATGTCGAGTTCGACATCAAGATAGTTCCGCCACATGTTGCTGCCACTGGTATCCATCACAACATTATGA
>JBHLOX010000255.1:0-2878 GCA_048940045.1 Promethearchaeota archaeon | reverse complement strand
GTGGATTCTTCTCACCGGTTCCAGAGAGAAGTGACGCATTGTGAATCACTATGTCGATGTCGTTGTCAACAAGTATTTCATGGAGCTGGTTTGTGTCAAGCACGTCCAGCTGTAAATAGGGGCCATCTATCTTCAGGATTGCAGGAGGCTTTTTTCTTCCAGTGGCAACGACATTCTCGCCACCGTATTTCCTTCTCAGTTCCCCTATAAGCTCAGTTCCAATTTGACCGTAACTACCTGTCACCAATATCCGTTTCATTCTATCACCCTTAGGATACGATGAAATTCAGACCTCAGGCCGAAAAGACCCCGTTTTAAGTGTTGACCTTAATCTTCTAACAGGTTCTATGATTAGACTGAAATCAAAAATGTTCTACTTATAACCGCAATGCTTCAGCACACCTTTCGTGTAGACAATGTGGGGAGCTTGATCAATTTGGAAATACCGAAAGAGCTGCGATGGATCGGTCCTCTTCCTGCTCTCAATGCTTTGCCATGGCTTCCTTTAACCAAGACCGATCTCATGGAAGAGCATGTAACTGCTCTCGAAAAAGAAGAGTGATGGTGCTTCAGTTTTCTACTAAAACACCGTCGCTGATCATTTCGTTTTATCTTTGAGTAAAAGCCAATCAACTTCTTGGATAGCGGCCTGGGCTGCAGCCAAACGAGCAATCGGAAGTCGATAAGGCGAGCATGAAACGTAATTAAGTCCAATCTCATGGAAGAATCCAACTGACCGTGGGTCTCCGCCATGCTCTCCACAGACACCGAGTTTTATGTCTGGACGAGTCTGCTTACCTCTCTCGATCGCAATCTGCATGAGTTGACCGATTCCTCGCTTGTCGATACTCACAAACGGGTCGTTCCTGAGGATATGTTGGTCTAAATAGTCAGGTAGGAATGAATCTATGTCGTCCCTACTGAAACCAAAGCCCATCTGTGAGAGGTCATTGGTTCCAAAGGAGAAGAACTGTGCGCTTTCAGCCATATCACCAGCTCGCATGCAGGCTCGTGGTGTTTCTATCATTGTACCATACAAATATGGTATATCAAAACCAACATCACTCCGGACCTCGTCGTAGACTCTCTCGACTATAAGCTCCATGGTCTTGAGTTCTGCAGAACCAATTGTAACAGGAATCATTATTTCTAGTTGGACCTTCTTGCCTTCTTTAATGAGATCGGCACCAGCTTCAAGGATAGCCCTGACCTGCATCTCATAGACCTCGGGATAGGTTATCCCTAGTCTGACACCTCGGTGTCCCATCATGGGGTTACTCTCATGTATCTGCTCCCCACGTTTTTGGACTTCCTCAACATCAATATCTAGAGCGTGCGCCAGTTTCTCCTGCCCTATTCTGGATTGAGGCACAAATTCGTGCAACGGAGGATCGAGCAGTCGAATTGTTACAGGTAGACCATTCATCACATCCAATGTTGCTTTGATATCCTCTTTCACAAATGGTTCAAGTTCCGAGAGTGCGTGATGTCTCTCACTTCGAGTTTTACTCAGGATCATCTTTCTTAGAAGGAAGAGTGGTTCATCACTACCTTCTCCATAAAACATATGCTCTGTTCTTAGAAGTCCAATCCCCTCCGCTCCAAAGTCAAGTGCTATCTTTGCGTCCTCTGGAGTATCAGCGTTGGCTCGAACTCCAAGTTTGCGGTACTTGTCAATAAGTCCCATGAACTCCCTGAGCTTCGGATTCTCAGTAGCCTCAATCATCGGTAATTCGCCATCATAGACGAGTCCTTGGGTACCATTGAGAGTTAGAGTGTCACCTTCTTTGTAGAGCTTCCCTTTTATCGTGACAGTCTTTTCGAATGTGTTGATGTCTAGTCCTGATGCACCGACAATGCAACATTTACCCCAACCTCTTGTCACTAGGGCTGCGTGACTGGTCATCCCGCCTCGTGCTGTAAGTATTGCATTTGCAGCCCGCATCCCTTCAATGTCCTCAGGGCTGGTTTCTTCCCGAACCAGAACGACATGCTTACCCCTCTTGCTCCATTCAACTGCAGCCTCAGAAGTAAAGACTATCTGACCAACTGCACCTCCAGGTCCAGCTGGGAGACCTCGTGTAATCGGCGTAACTTTTGCTTCTTCGTCAGGGTCTAGGATCGGATAGAGTAGTTGTCCGAGCTGTTCAGGAGCAACACGAAGGATCGCTGTTGGCTCATCAATAAAGTTCGAGTGAAGCATGTCCATAGCAATGTTCAAAGCCGCAGTGGCGGTTCTCTTTCCTACTCGATGTTGTACCAGGAATAACTTGCCTTCTTGAATCGTAAATTCGATATCTAACATGTCCTTCTGATCATCTTCAAGTGTGTTCTTAATGTCCACTAGCTGTTTGTATATGTCTGGCATGGTCTCTTCTAGTGTGGGGAGATCCTTGCTCTGTTCGTTCTTGCTATCCTCGTTCATAGCATTGGGTGTTCGAGTACCAGCAACAACATCTTCTCCTTGTGCGTTGATGAGAAACTCACCATAGAATTTGTTCTCTCCGGTAGCTGGATTCCTTGTGAATGCAACACCGGTTGCTGAGCTGTCTCCCATGTTTCCAAAGACCATGGTCTGGACTGTGCATGCTGTTCCCCACTCATCAGGTATATTCTCGATACGTCTATAAGCAACTGCGCGATTCCCGCCCCAGCTTTTAAAGACAGCACCAATTGCGGCCCAGAGTTGTTCATAGGGGTCATCTGGAAATTCCTTTCCTAGTGTTTTCTTGATTGCATCCTTGTACTCGTCACACAACTCCTTCAGGTGTTCCACTTTCAGACAGGTATCAGTGAGACAACCTACCTCCTTCTTCTTTCTCTCCAATATCCGTTCAAGTTGTGCTCTGATTCCATGGCCCTCATCTACTTCAATACC
>JBHLOX010000254.1:0-2890 GCA_048940045.1 Promethearchaeota archaeon | reverse complement strand
CTGCAAGGGGCTATGAACAAAGATGGAAAGAGATTGAAAGCTGAATTAGCAGGAATCATGGCCTCTTGTACTAGTGGGGTTCTTCGCACTTTTAATACTCAAGACTATCAAATAGTAATACCAGGAAATGGAGACCGAGTATTTGCAGGTGCAAATGATGATGAAATGCTCTTTGCAATACCAGCCGCAAAAGCGGAGGAAATAGTAAATGGGATGAAACAACAGAGTTTCGCAAAATACCCAATTCCAATCTCGATGAAAATGCCGCCTCCTTTTCCAGGACTTGAAGAGACGTGACTCGCCCGGTCCACCATTTCTCAAAATTCCACTAGTCAGCATTGAATATAGCTTCTTTCGAAACACTCATCTAAAAGTCATCAAAATAGGTCTGTTTGGACAAATCGGAGTGGATGATTGCTTGAGGATGATTGGTACAATCTCGATGTACTATCCCTTCTTGCCACAGCCTGTCAGAAAACTGCTGGACTCTCTAATGAACTCTTCAACAGACTTACATGAATTCATGGGTCGATTGAGGAGTGTGGTATCTAAAGCAGATGCTGCAGAATCATTAGTTCATATAGCTGCTTTCCTTGCCTACTATCTTGATGACATAGATATGACACACACAATAGCAACGGAACATAGAAACCTACTGAGTGCCAAACCTTGGGCACTATTGGAACGGGACTCTATGCATGCAGAAAACCATGATCAACTGATTGCTATAGATAAGCTCCTTACCTCAGATCCCGAGGACTGGATCGCATTGAAAGCCCATCTCTTAAAGGCAGCTATTCTCTATCTTGTTCCTCAGTCTTATGACTCCCTCCAGTCTGCAGGTGAGATTTTAGATGCCAATCCCAAGTTAGATTGCTTCAGAGATTGGTACTATCTTACTCAAATCCTCCTACGACGCTATGAAGGTGATATCGAACTTGTCAGTCTGCTCCGGGAAAAAGCTCTGAATAAATCACGAGAATATGATGACCCAGTTTCAGAGATAGCAATCCTCATGCAGCAGACAGAGTTCATGATGAATGTGGATGTTGCTAGAGCAATGGAATTCACTCAGAGGGCTTACGAACTTGCTGAGGAACTTGGCATGGCTAATCTGAAGATTAAAGCAGTTCAGGGTGTGGGCATGGTATCAACAGTTCTGGGTGAATATGACCTTGCTTTGCATTCGTGGATAGAAAGTGTAGAAGACCTCCAAAAGCGGGGCATTCCTGAATGTCATAGCTATATTCGAATTGCTCAACTATATGCGGATTTGGGAGATGGAATGAATGCGTTTGAGTGGGCGAGAATGGCTATGGAGGTTGATGAGAAAGCTGCAAAATATGGTGGTCTTGATGATCACATCTGTCCTAATGTAGCCATGGCTCATGCAGCGATTGTCGCAAATAAGCTAGATGAGGCTGAAACATATATCGAAAAATCACATGAAATTGCCCTTAGGAGCGGTCAAGAGCTCCTTCTATCTATGTATTACTATATACAAGGATTGTATGAGATTACTTTAGGTGATGCATCAAGTGGACAAGACACCCTCGCTCGTGCATTGGAGATTTGTGACCGGACTGGTGGTCATCCAGCTCATATGAACCGGTGTCTAATAGGACTTACAAAAGCTGAGATTGATCTATTTGACACACAAGTTCGAAGTGACACGGACCCAAGTGATTCCGGACCGCACATGGCTAGACTAGAGAACGAGTCACGTAAACGAGGGATGCAGGGAATTCAGATGCAGCATGCACTTCTCAAGGCAAAATTCCAGGAGAAGCTCGGAAAGACTGATTTGGCAATGGAAACGCTGGAATATGCATTGAGTACCCATGACTCACCAGGTGTCAGGACTCTTCGGAATCAAATTCTTGACAAGATTCGGGACATCAAAGAACGTCCATTATCACCCTAGCATCCGTGCTTTCGAATCTCGCCCGGTCCACCACTTTTCTAGAACTCTGATTATTGGTAAGACGCCAATTTGTTCTTCCAAGCCTTCTCTACTTTCTTCTCCCTATTGTAATGCGCCATCTCTCCACCGACTTTTTTTGTTGTGCCACTGAGAATGGCTAACCACTCACTCACACCCAGAAAAGCCGCAACAAGGATTCCGCTGAAATCACCAGCTATGAACCATCCGGGTATACCCAAGATAAGACATGTTATCACTGTCCAAGCGCCCCCAATGAAGAAAAACCATTTACGTTTAGGAGGTTCTGCAAGCAAAAAACTCTCATAGTCAACTTTCAGAGCAGGTTCACTATACATTCCTTTACACATTGCCTCGATTTTGATACCAAACCATTTGCCAGCTATTAATCGACCAAGTGGGTAGAAGAAGAAGGTTGCTCCCATTACGCAACCAAGTCTTCTCAAGAAGAGCCACCAGTCAGAATTGGTCCAAACAAGAATTGTAGAGAAATCCAGTGGGACTGAAAGAAGTCTAAGATACCAATATGTCATCAAAAGACCAGAAAGGAAAAAGACGCCAACACAAGGACCGAGAGGATACTCCCGTCCTCTTTCTTCACTGAAAAGTAGATTTCTAATTCTAGCTGCAATTGCAACTTCTTCCTGATCCGGATTCGGAGTGCGTTTTATCTGCCTTACAAGTTTCCAGAACTCTCTTCTTGTTTCTTTGCTCACAGCCTTTGGATTCTTTGCCACAATCTCTTCAATTGTCATCAAAGATTGCTTGCGGTCAGACATTTGAACCAATATCATAATTGATGGACCTTGTTAATGAAACCTTACAACTAAGTAATTGAACAAGTGTCGAGTTAGATCGAATCTCGCCCGGTCCACCATTTATTTCTCAACTCTTCAATACAGATACTCTTGCCTTTTTTATCTCGTTGTAAAGATATTCGATCTCTCC
>JBHLOX010000086.1:0-11727 GCA_048940045.1 Promethearchaeota archaeon | reverse complement strand
TTCGAAACCTCGGTACCCTCGACATCAGGACTTGTCAACATTTACTGGGAACCAACAGAGGGCGGTCTCGCAACAATCACTATTCTTCATGTGGGAAACCTCTATGTCCTCACGAACTCAACATCAACAACTGCATCAGTCATGGAGCACGTTACCGGGCAACTATGGCTTACACCATCACAGATCGACCTGTTTGACTCTACGACCTTTCTGTACAATCTGACCACTGGTCTCAGAGTTGGTATCACAATTCACTTCGAGGTCCTCGGAATGGATCTGGTTCCTATCTGGAGTGTTGATGTTGTCACGAACTCCTCTGGTCTAGCTTCAGTGGTATATACCGCAATGGAGAGCCACGGAGTCCTGAGAGTAAATGCAGGTCCTACCCCCGACCAATACCTCCTCGGAGGAGATCTCCACGAGCTACTGATTGTAATGACTGACTCTGTCATCTCGGCCAGTCTTGAACCGAGTCCTCCAATCGCAGATAACCTGACGAACATCACAATATGGCTTGAGGATGAACTTGGAGGGCCAATCGACGGACTCACAGTGACTGTTTCCCTCTACGACCCATTTGGTGAGCAGGTAAAGCTCGGTTACTTCACCATGTCAATTTCCATGTCAGTTGTTGAGGGAACCGCAATTGTTGAGTTTACACCGAGCATGGTTGGTTTGTACACTCTCATTATGTCGTCAACAGGATCAACTTCAGTACATAGTTTCGTGGACACCTCATACCATACACTTTACTCTGGTACCCAGCTGGACACTACTGTTTCAACCCATGATCTAGAAGTCGGACAGGGTCTTGAAGTTGTAGCTCAGCTGATTGATCATGTAGGAAATCCTATTGTGGGTAGAAACATCACTCTCACAGTTGATGGCCCTGGTGTTAACTTCATAGGACCAATCGACCTCATCACAAATGCGACTGGTCATATCCAATGGAGCTCGACTCTGGATGATGAGGGTCTCTGGACTCTTGAGATCTCATTCAGTGGTCTTGGAGTATATCTCCCCGTTTCCACATCTGACGACATTAATGTTAGATACGGTACAGTTGTCGAGCTATCTCTGATTGATACAGGGGATATCATTGCTGGATTGGCTCCTGCATCATTGTCTATTTTACTCAGAGACACTGGTGGAACACCGCTAGAGGGCTTTACGGTGCACTATGAAGCCCATCACGAAACCCTTGGTTTAGTTCTAGAGGGCGACCTCATCCAGACAGGGACAGACGCAAGGGTTCTGAACCTCACTTTGGACAGAATGGGAAACCATACAATCATTGTTTCATTCGCAGGGACAACGCACTATTATGCTTCCAATGGAGCCCTCCAGATATGGGTGCTAGGGAGGACCGAGGTCTCTGTGGATATACCAAGTGAGATTGACAGATCACTATGGTTCCCAATTCCTATCAGTGTCATCAATGAGATGTCAACTTCTATCAACCTTTCAGAACTTGATATCAACATAGAGCTGTCTGGACCTGATGGTTCAGTCAACCTCACGAACCGTCTTTCTTGGAGTGAAATGTTCGTTTCATTCAATACAATGGGACTTCCAGTCGGACTCTATATCCTAAATGTCACTGTAGAGCGGTCGGAAACTCGTGTCGGATGTACATCGTCATTAAAGTTTTCTGTGGAGAGCCTGACCCGCATCAAGACCACCGAGCAGGATCTCAATGGGTTCGTGTCAGAGCCGCATTCCATTACCTTCATCTTGAAAGACTCGCTGAATGAAACCGTCATCGATGCCACTGTGTGGGTGAGTATCTTCAATCCATCGGGACGTGAGATCTACGGGAGTCCTTTGACCGACAGAACAGCAGTAACATCCACTGCGGAGGGAAGTGAGGTTTCTTGGAACCCAAATCTCACTGGAGAATACCGGATAGTCTTCCTGTTCGAGGGTGTTGCCTTTTTGAATTCCACTTCACTTGAGATTGTGATTGTGGTTCGCTATCCTAGCTCACTCACGGTCGATATGCCTGAACTCATAGAGTTTGGAGGAGTCATCCCGGTCTCCGCAACCCTCAATGGGGCACTTGGAAGAATCTCAGGGGCTGCTGTCCTTGTTTCTGTGATGTCATATGGTGTGACTGAACGTGAAGAGACCGTGACCACTGATCGTCATGGCGTGGCATCAGTCAACCTTGTGGGTCTTCTCTCCGGGAATCACACAGTCATTGTTTCCTTCATGGGTTCAATAACCCAAGCACCAACTTCAGTGGAGGTGTTTCTTGTGGTCACTCCTGTTGTGGTACTAGACATCGTACACACTTCTGACATGTTCATTGGACATTACTGCACAGTGAATGTGTCTGTGAGAGTGCTGGGTACAAACCCTGAGTGGAGTGGAATGCTTGATGCCCTGCTATCAGATCCAGATGGTGAACGAGTTGATCAGAGGACATTCCACATTGGTATTTACTCTATTGTGACGATAGGCTTCAATGCTCGGGTTGAAGGGACACACAATCTAAATGTCACAATCAGTGGACTGCCCGTTGTCATGAATAGAGAATATCCAATGGCGATAACGGTTGTCAATGAAACTCTTCATCTGCAGCTTGATGCTGGAACAACCCCTCTCCTAGGCGGCTTTGGAATATTGGCTGCGATAGGAGTTGTGCTTCGGAAGAAGATGAAAGGAGTAGTAGATTCTCTACCTGGCGAGTGGAACGATTAACCTTCACTTTGAATTCTTTTGAGGTAGACGAACTTGACTAAGAAGTCCTGACACATCATCATCCCACGAGCCATCACTCCTCAGGAGTCTTGAATAGAGGCTATTTCGATATGCTGCATAGGCTGAGATTGTGTATGTTTTAAGAGCAATTTCGTTCTCATTTGCTGCATCTGATATAGATCGTATGAGGTTGTGATAATCATCCTCTGGAACTCTTGATACAATGGCACAAGAAGTTCCGCTTTCCATGAGTCTAACTTGAGCACTAGGAGTGTGTTTCAAAAAAGCTCGAGACATAGAGCAGATTTTCTCTGACGAGCCAGTCGCAATGATGCAAAGTGATCTTAAGTTTTCAGGAACAAGGTAATATTGTAATGCAAAAACGCCTTGGGATAGTAACTTGCTTAGTTCCTGCTTGATGATAGAGTTGTCTATTTTGAAAAACTTGGCGTAGTGCTCTGATTCCAGACTGCTAAGATATAACGTCCATGAAATCATATCTAGAATCTGGGCTTGCTTGTGGGATAGCCTATGAATTTGATTGCCTCTCCAAGTTCCAAATTCGTTCGCGAGTTGCAGCAATCCTCGCTTTCGTTCTAGCGATTTCGTTATTATATCAGTCCTGAGTTTCCATTTTCTCTCCGTTTTGCTGTATAGAGATAAATTGAACATACTCATTTCCCAATCAATCAAACGAACCGTTGGTATAACTCTAGAAACGCGTTCCAGTGCAGAAGAGGGCATTACCATTATCTGTATATACTGCGGTTTCTCGCGAGCATATCCTAAACGAGCAGACCACTCAAGATGCTTGTGCGGCCATGTGTGAGCCCCACCAATATAGATTACAGGTAGCAGACCAATTGATTTTTTATGAACGTGACCTCTGATTAGTGCCTGATTTCTTACTAACGCAAACCGGTCATGCCAAGCTGTCTTAGAAATTCTGGCTTTAGCTCTCGAAATGGGTAATTCTGTTATGATTTTTCCACTTTCTTGAAGAGGAATGATGTGTTCTAGTACCCTCTGTGTTGAATCCGGGAATATTTCATTCAGTTTTAATCGGACTAATGTCCAAGGATCCTGTTCAACCTCTTCAGATTGTGGTCTTTGAGCAAGAGTCAATCGACCTTGATCGGCCATCATCATTACGCGAATATAATTCGGAGGTTCGATATCATCAAGTACGCATTGAAGATGTCCAAAAACCAATGTTCTAAAAACTTCAACAGAGCGATACTTGATTAGAAAATCAACTGGGTCTTCTTGTGGTATTTCTGCTTTTTCAAGCCACCCTAAGAATGCGATGATTTGTTTTCGAACATCTGAAGAGAATGATAGAGGAACAAGCTGATCTAATGTTTCTTTCATAGTTTCTCGCAAGGACAAATTCGGTATTGTTACTCCTTCAACAAGCTTTGACAAAAACGGCCAAGATGGCGTTGCCTGCTCAAGTACAGCATAAATATCTGCATCTAGAATATCCTGATGGGTGGCTTGGTTGTGAACGCTCCAATCTCGCTTCAAACTAAGAATATTACTCTCATAGGGATTGATTGTCTGTGCATGATACAATTCCCTAGTGTGTTTATCTACAATAGTTAGGAACTTCTTTGATTTTCTAGTGAGCTTTTGGATGGTGATTATAGCTTCACAACCTGAATCTACTATATGAAACAACCAATCATTAGAACTTGGTGGATACATCTGAATGCGACTTGTCTTCTGTGGAGAATAGTATAATTCAAGAACTAGTTCAGGTTCCAGAAAAATCGAATCACCCAATTGAAGACCTGATTTCCTTAGTACTTCAGAATCTTCAGGAAAACTGAATTCCACACCTTCTAAGTCTTCCAAGGTTCCACCTGAAACTAATCTAACTATCGGGCCTTCTTTGTAGTAAAAAAGCAAACCTCTTTCGATTTCTCTGGTCTTAGATGAAATAAACACCGAGATTCCTTGCGATTCTTCGTCTGAGGATATAGGCATCACAAAGATTGTTGACGGAGGTCTATATTTATCCTGCTACATTATTAACAGAATGAAAATGAGAGGAGTATCGGATACTGACGATTCAGTCAGATCCGACATCCAATCGATACAAAGTTAACTATTGTTACCATGGTTCCAAAGGATCTTTTGGACCATCACAAACAGTCTTTAGCTCGAAAGGAGACTTCGCTCTTTCGAGAGTTTCAGGAAACCGGTTATCATTGTTGTTCTGCATTGTAGTTCATAGAATTGTAAAGAAGCAAAGGCGAGAAATCGAACGGATATCTTCGTGGTAATTTGGTACCATGAAGTGATACTTTGCAGCTCCAAAGTGTCAATCTTTATGCACCGTTTCTGAGGTCTTTATTAAGGAGAACAGGTAATATTCTTTACAAATATATGAATCCTTATCAAATATTCAAAAATATTAATAGAATCGATTCATTCACGTGGTGTTTATCAATCCCTCTCTAAATTAGATTGTGTCTTCTACATTCAGGGGGCGAAAGACATGATGGAGGGCGGAGTGTTACTAATAAAACAATGTCCATGTTTTAGGGACTTTGAGGGTGAGCACCTCTGTGTCAATGATGACTATGTGAGGAAGATGATCACGATCGATGTGGACACTGAACTTATCGGAAGTAAACATGTGTCTGAAGAATTCATCAATAGCAAGACTAACGATGATGATTTGTGCTTCTGCCTGGCATATCTGGGTGAGGATGAGCTCTTCTACTGCATGTCTCAACAGCGGAACATCAAGGTGCAGGGTCTAGAGGTCGGTAAGGAGGAGATGCAACGGGCTCTGGAGATTCTTGCTCCCGAGAATGCTCGTTTCTCAACAGTCCTCTGTGGGGAGTGTCTCTACAACATCATTGCTGCGCTAAGAGATGAAGAGGAGGCTACTTGCTCGATTTAGTCAGGAAAAAGAGGGTGTGGCTGCAGTCGCCTGCAGCCGGGTTGAATTATGCATAAGGAGCCATCGTGAGCTCAAGCCTGCTCACCAATTCCTTGTAGCGGTTTCTGATTGTCACTTCTGTGACACCGCTAACTCTTGAAATATCGCGCTGAGTGACCCTGTGGTCAGACATTATCGAAGCAATGTAAATTGCCGCAGCTGCAAGGCCTCGTGGATCGCGACCAGTTACTAGTCCTCTGACCTTCTTTGCTTTCTCAAGAATCTCCATGGTAATCTTTTGTACTTCGCTCGGAAGCTTGAGGTCCGAGATGAATCTTGGTACATAGTTCTCTGGTGAAGAGATTGGCATTCGTATCTTGAGCTTGGTCACCAGCATTCGATAGTGCGCAGAGATCTTCTTCTTAGACTCCCTGCTGTGTTCAGCTATCTCCTCAATGGAACGAGGCGAACCCCTGTGTCTGCATGCAGCGTACACTGCAGCGGCAGCAGTTGCATCGATTGACCTGCTTCGCCAAAGTCTACCAGCGATAAGCTTTCTGTACATTCTCGCAGCATGTTCTCGTAGTCCTTGGGAGAGTCCTAGCTGTGAGGACAATCGGTCAATCTCCGTCATTGCCTGTGCCAGGTTCCGATCAAGAGAGGAGTGAACTCTTGTCCGAATCTGCCATTTCCTGAGGCGATAGATTTGTGCTCGTTGCTTGGCACTAAAGGATGCACCCTTTGAGTCACGGTCTCGCCAATCAATCATTGTCGAGAGTCCCTTGTCATGTAGTGCGTAGCTAGTTGGAGCACCTGTTCGCGCGCGTGAGTCGCGCTCATCAGAGGTGAATGCTCTCCACTCAGGACCGGTATCGATGCGGTGGTCGCTCAATACGAGACCACAAGTGGTGCAGATAATTTCACCCTTTTCGTTATCCCTGACGACTTCGGTGCCACCACAGTCGGGGCACGTCAGTTCAGGGGTTTCCAGAATTAGTTCTTCTCTACTTGTTCCATCTATTCTAGATGTTGCCATTTGTGTACTTGTTCCCTCCAATGCAAACTGGGTATCAAGAGGGCCCAGATCCCTCGCGTGCTATGCAGATTCATTCTCTTCCTCAAGCTTTTATCACGGTGCCATTGTAATGTTGAGCTTCTGAACGAGCTCTTTGTATCGGTTTCTCACCGTCACCTCTGTCACACCAGCGGCCATAGCAATGTCACGTTGAGTCACTCTATGATCCATGAGGATCGATGCTATGTATATAGCCGCGGCTGCGAGCCCACGCGGATCTCGTCCGGTGACCAGTGTTCGGTTCTGTTTTGCCATCTCGAGTATCTCGAGCACTTTCTGCTGAACCTTTCCCGGCAGGTTGAGTTGCGTGATGAATCGTGGTACGTAGTTTGCCGGGTCCGAGATCGGCATCCTCAGCTTGAGCTTCTCCACAAGGAGTCTGTAATGCTGACCGATCTTCTTTCGACTCACCCTCGAGTGCCGTGATATCTCTTCTAGGGAACGTGGTGCTTTCCTCAGTCTGCAGGCGGCGTATATGGCCGCTCCAACCATCGCGTCGATTGACCTACTACGTGCAAGTCTTCGAACGATCAGTTTCCTATACAAGAGGGCTGCCAGTTCCTTGATGCTCTTGGTAAGTCCCAGCTGCGATGAGAGCCTGTCAAGCTCAGACATTGCTTGAGCGAGGTTCCTATCAACGGAGCTGTGGACTCGCGTGCGAATCTGCCATTTCCTTAGACGGTAAATCTCAGAACGTTTCTTGGCTGTAAACCGTTTGCCCTGGGAGTCGTGGTCTCTCCAGTCAATCATGGTTGAGAGTCCCTTGTCATGGATTGCGTAGTTGGTTGGTGCCCCAGCTCGAGATCGGGCATCCTTCTCATCACTGGTGAATGCTCTCCATTCGGGTCCGGTGTCTATACGATGATCGCTGACAACCAGCCCGCACGTAGCGCAGATGCGTTCACCCTTCTCCAAGTCTTGGACGACCTCTCGGCCTCCACACTCCGGGCATGTAAACCCAGCTGTCTTGGAGCGTTCAGGATGTTTCCGGTCCGACTTTGACATTGTCCGACTACCTCTCCATCTGTTGTGGGACTCGACCCTTCAAGGGTCTTTGATAATCTTGCAGTCATTCATTGCTTCGTGGCGCAGAAGTACCATCAGAATACGTCCAATCCCAGTTCAGATTCCGCTACATTTATATACTCAAATCTCTCTTAAAAGTCTTTCGTTTTCCTTAGCCTTCTATCAACTAAGGAATTTCTTGGGGCGCTAGGAATTGCATAGCAACTTTTTGATTTAAGCATTGCGAAAGGGTTGGGCCGCGAATTTTTGGAACACAAGCTCGATTTTTTGATAGTTTGATAAGGGCTGAACATACTACTCATGACTTACAAAGTGCTCTTTCACAAAAATTTCTGTGGCCACACTCTTGAAAGCCTTTTCAATATTCTCTCCCGTGTTCAAGCGAATGAAGAAGATTGGAACTGAGAGTGCTTCAGCGATCTCACGGAGAGAGGCTGTCTGTCCCTTGACCAGTTTCCGGGAACGGTCAACTATCATAATGGTTGGTAGAGGATGACCCACATGCAGGGTGACAGTTTCCATTAGGTTTGAAAGCTCTGATGGCAAGGTTTCACGTGTAGGATCTGCGCATAAAATAACCCCAGCAAATCTCCTGAAGTAATCACGAGGTTCTAAGGTTTCGTAGAGTTCCCATACCCAAGGTCCATGCAACTCAAGGTCAAGCTCAAGCGTGGAGATTAATCCTTCATGAGAAACCGTGATGTGTTTTATCCACTCATCTTTTGGCCACTCTTTAGCCAAGGATTCTTTCGCGAGTGTTCTTGGATCAGTGAGGTTTCTATTAAGTGACTTGGCACACAATGAATAACCTAGTTCCTCATCACCTGCGATCAGGATTCTGTATACTTCTTGTCGGGAACTCACATTGGTCGCCTCCTTCGACACACGATGAATCTGAGCTTTGGTAAAAAGTTGTCTATCAGACATACTAGTGTTTGACATTTAACGTTTGACAATGACGAGTTCTCATTACTTCGGGAGTTTCTTCATGTACTCTGTTAGTTTCTCAATAGTCTTGGGATGTACAACATGTTCTATCTCGCACGCGTCAGTCGATGCGATCTCCTCGTCAACTCCAATCATGAGTAAGAAGTCCATCAACGTCCTGTTACGATTGAGAAGTTTCCTAGCTACCATTTTACCAAGTTTAGTAAGTTTGACGTTTTGATAGCGTCGGTACTTCACCATGTCCATGCTGTCTAGTTTCTGGAGTGCTGCAGTCACACTCGGTGCCTTCACACCAAGACGTTGAGCCATGTCTGAAACAGTGGCAATTCCTAGTTCTTCTTCGAGCTCATAGGCTACCTTCACATACATCTCAAGAGCTTTTGTGAGTTCAATCTCCTCTCCACTCGCTGAGTTCACTCACTTCCACCTCCATTGATTCTAGCGTACGCTTTCCCTCTATCTGTGACATAGAATACTTGACCTGTCCTGGTAACCATATCGCATCCTGCAGAATGGTGACAACCAGAACATGAGGATTCCACATCACACCCATTCTCCTCCATGCGTAGATACCCCCTTTGGACCAAAAGTCGTATGATATCCTCTAGTGTTTCAACTTGTATACCGACCTGACGAGCGATCTGATTCTTGTCAAGAATTCCTTCCGCGATAATAAGCTGTAAGACTTTCTTAATCATTTTCGAGAACCCTCCTTCCTCACACCCAGGATTTTTTCCCGCATATTCCCAATGACCCAGAGAGAACCAGTGCCTGTCATCAAAATGACAAACATCAAGAGTGAAGGTGTAATGTCATTCCAGATGTTCCACGTTAACCAGTCTTCGAAACGAAGGAACCAGCCAAGACCATTGGTTAGAATAACAAGGATTTGCAGACCAAACAACAATGCAGCCAAGATATAACCCACTGCGATGAATGCATAGCCTTCCTGGTTGTTCCTTGATAGTGGTCCCACTCCCGTTAAGAAGACCGATGCCACAATGATGAGCAGAAAGCCCCCTATCAGATCTGAAAAACCAACAATGGGCTGAATTAGCTGTAGGCTTGAGAGAATTTGAACCACTCCAATTGAGAGGTATGCAACTCCTATGATGAGGGTTAACACAGATGGCCACTTGCCATTCTCAGGTAAGTTGAGTTCTTCCCTATACAAAGAATATACCTCCTACGGTGACAACTAATAGAGCCATGAGGTATGCCAGCAGAAGCTGATATACCACTGAGAAACCAGTCCACTTCCATGAGCCAGTTTCTTTCCTGATTGCTCCAACGGTCGCAAGGCAAGGAATGTATAGGAGCACAAATACCAACAAAGCGATTGCAGTCAAAGGACTTATACTAGCTACTAGTGCGGTTTCTAAAGCCACGCCTCCCACTGCATATACAATTGCCAATGATTGGATTACTGCTTCTTTGGCGAGGAATCCAAAAATCAACCCTGTGATTACCTGCCAGCTAAATCCAAGGGGTGCGAATATTGGTTCAAAGAGTCTACCCAGAATCGCGGCAAATGACTGGTCTATAGGCACGCCCAGTCCTGCAGGCCCAAATGTTGACAGTGTCCACATTACAATACTTCCAGCCAAGAGATAAGTTCCCGCAGTCCGTACAAACAGGATGCCTCTATCCCACATGTGCCTGAAAGAACCATGAGCGGTTGGAATCTGATACTGAGATAGCTCCATAAGCATCGAGGAGGATTCTTCTCTCAGGATTGTCTTCTTGAAAATGATGGCAACAATAATTGCCATAACGATTCCAAGCATGTACATGAGAAACACTACAGTCCCTGCAATGGTTGGAAAGAAGACACCTGCGATCAGGATATAGATAGGAAGTCTTCCTGCACACGACATCAGTGGACTCACAAGAATGGTAGTTAATCGGTTCGATTTTCCATCTACCGTCCTAGCAGCCATGACGGCTGCTACGCTGCAACCAAAACCTAGGAGTAATGGTATGAACGATCTCCCATGTAGTCCCATCTTCATCATGAAGCGATCCATAACGAATGCAGCCCGAGAAAGATATCCGGTGTCCTCAAGTATTGAGATTGCCAGATATAGGAAAAAAATCGGTGGGATAAATGTGAGAATGAATCCAACGCCGCCAAGCAATCCATCTGTCACCAACGATGCGAGTAAGGGAATCGGGATCTGTGAAGTGTACGTTCCAATCCAGGCAAAGAATTGGGTGATCATCTCCATGAATACTAGAGATATCTCGAAGGTGAAATGGAACATCGCCCACATAGTAACTAGGAAAATTGGTAGGCCAAGATAGCGATGAAGTAGAACTCTATCGAGCATATCACTGAGAATCCATTTTCCGTGACCTGGTTCATAGGCTTCACAGAGAATCCGTCCTATGACTTCATATCTCTCATCTGCGAGGATGATTTGAGGATCAATGAAGTCCTCTGCCTCAATCAATTCTGTTTCCATCCCAGGGTCCTCTGGTGGTGTCACAGGGTCACCTCCAGAACCTTCTCTCTAATGGATGAATCTTCAAACAAACTGAGTATCTCGGGGTCTCTTTCCAAAACCTTGAGAGCTAGCCATCTGGGTGGAAATCTATCAAGAAGCTCTTTCTCGTTTTGAAGAATCGCGACAATCTGCTTTAACTTAGATTCGATTCTCATACTATATTTGATTGCAGGAGGTTTTAGTCGCTCGAATTCTCCATGATGGTGAAACCTAGGGTGGTAGTGCAGATGATCACCGCCATCCACATCACCTGCAGGATGCATAGAGACTATTTGTTCCTCATTGGACTCATTGAGATAGTTTTTTGGTACAGAAGCTAAGATCGCGTCTTTGAGATCCTCTATTCCTTCTTTTCGAGTAGCTGTTGTTGCAACTACTTGAGCACCTAGGTGTCTTGAAAGGGACTCAAGATCAATGTGATCTCCTCTTGCCTTAACAATGTCATACATGTTGAGGGCAACAACGAGATTGACCTGTAGTTCAATGAGAAGTAACGTTAGGTAGAGATTTCTCTCCAGCTGGGATGCATTGACGATGTCAACAACCACATCCGGGCGATGATCAACAATGTAGGA
>JBHLOX010000085.1:2511-11735 GCA_048940045.1 Promethearchaeota archaeon | reverse complement strand
GAAAAAGCAATAGACAATGAAACAGCGGCAGTCCTTTTTGAAACAATACCAGCCACACTTGGAATGCCACTTCCACCTGACGACTTCTATCCACGTGTTCGTGAGATGTGCGATGAGAAGGATGTTCTCCTCATTCTAGATGAGATTCAAACAGGTCTTGGAAGAACGGGCAAGCTCTGGGGCTTTGAACACTATGGTGTTGTACCAGACATCATCGCAATCGGCAAGGGTCTCTCAGGAGGCATATTCCCAATCACTGCTACATGTTATCGAGAGGACCTGGACTCTTTCATGAACGAACATCCCTTCATACATGTGTCCACCTTTGGAGGGGCAGAGATTGGTTGTCCTGTAGCAGAGAAGGTGCTGGAGATTTCTTCTAAGCCATCATTCTTGAGCAATGTAAACCAAGTCAGCAATAGTCTGCGGAAAGGGCTTGAGGGGATTAGTGAAGCGTATTCAGAAATCCTACTAGAAATCAGAGGTAAAGGTCTCTTCATGGGACTCAAGATGAGTGATATTGGCTACGGACCGCTCATGAGTATAGCATCCTACAACTGCGGTGTCTTCGCGGTCTATGCTGACAATGATCATTCAGTCTTGCAGTTTCTACCCCCGCTCATAATCGGTGATGAGGAAGTGCAATATATAGTCGATTCGATGGAGAAAGCATATGAATATGCCAAACAAAGACCAGATTATCTCCAACTAGCTAGAAGTTTGGCGGCATAATGGAGGTTGAGAATGAATTGAAGATAGACACAGACCTTCTGAAAGAATTTGAGGAGGGATTGGACCCAGCAAAACCTGAGGAATCACCAATTCCAGCACATGTTCTTGGATATGGTGAGATAAGTACAGTGTTTGAGATTCTTCACGAGGGACAGTCCGACATCGCATTCAAGAGAATGCCACTCTTTGACAACATGGAACAAGTAGAAAGATACAGAGATGTCTATGATCGCTATCACAATCGGTTCAAGCAGATTGGAATCGAAATCCCCGAGTATGGCTCAGTGTCGATTGAAACAGACAAAGGGCGAATCGTGCTCTACCTATATCAAAAGAAGTTGCCTGCTGAGTCGATTGGTAATAGTCTGATTCACCACGTATCTGAACAGGGAGTTCAAAATCTGGTTCTGACAGTACTACGTCAGTTAAATAGGGTCTGGGAGTTCAACAAACGTAAAAGCCCTGATGTAGAGGTGGCCATAGATGGACAAATATCAAACTGGGCCCTGAAGAGTTTCTCTGGAGAATATGTGGACCCGGAGGCTGGTGCTGAGCTGCTTTATTTGGACACAAGTACCCCTCTCTTTCGGGAGGATGGGGAAGAACAGCTCGATGTGGAGTTGTTTCTAAGACCCACACCACCATTAATCAGGTGGTATTTGAAGAAGTACTACTTGCATGAGATTGTTGATAGATACTATGACTTCAGAAAGGTCGTTATTGATCTAGTTGCCAACTTCTTGAAGGAACAACGGAGCGAACTCGTTCCCAGTCTAATCGAACTAGTCAACAACTACTTCTCTACTGAAGCAACCGACTATGACATTACGCCTATCACACTTGAAGAGGTTGAGGAGTACTATGAGGATGATGCCTCCACTTGGAAGCTCTATCTAAGAGTGCGCAAGGCACATCGTTTCATCAAGACAAAGATCTTGAGGGGTTACTACGCATACATCTTACCTGCAGAAATACAGAGATAGAATTTCTTGCTAGTCGGCGGTTTCCTTGCTCTTGGCGAAGTAGTATGCAACTACGGAAGCAATGAAGCTACCAAGTACGCCCATGATTGCATTGAACTTGTCCAAGTCTAGTTGATTAAACACGGTCATCACGATGACCAAGGTAAACAGCGCGAATATCCAGACTGCCAAGACAACTCGCATATTCTTTCGTAGGCTCAATATCTGAAGTGCGCTCTGACCTGCTGCTTGTAGAGCTTGAATGGTTGTCAGGATTAAGGCCTCATTCACAATCACGATGGAACCAATTCCTAGACCCAGTACAATACCAAGGAAAAAGATCACCGTTGTGATGATATCTGTGAAGAGCCATAGGAATGCAACGACAATTGTGAGGAGCAAACCAACAACAAGCCAGCCCAAAAGCGAGGTCTTCATGTATGTTTTTGTTTCTGCCATCTTTTGTCCCCTTCCCTTGCATCCCCAACTATATGTTCACATCTTTGCCTAAAACATCTTCCCTTGAACAAGAGTGCCTCATTTCTCGATCGACCCCTTAACCGTTCGAGTCTGGAGGCTCTTTCTGCGTGCTTATTTCTTCTGTAGTTTGATTGTTAGAAACATCCGCATCAGATGATGCGCTGGCCTGAGAGGGTGCAGCCTCGACTGTAGGAGCCTCATCATTTCCGTTGATACGCGCTATAATCTCTTGTATTCTCTCAGTTGACATTGAGGTTTCTGGTTTCTCAGGGATGAGTCCTCGTGGCTTGAACAGGACAATGATCACCATGACTGCGCCAGCCAAGGTGTATTCAAGCCATATCGGCTCAAATGGCAACCAGGTCAAGAACGGCTTTGACAAAATGATGCCTGTTCGTGCCACGATGAAGATCGCCACGCCAACTATGATGCCGAAATTGTTCCCGACACCACCCAGCATGAGGTATGCCCAAGGGTAGAAAGTCCAGTTCAATCGTGAAAATGCCTGAGAGTTGGCTGCACCAATGAACATCACGTAGATTGCTCCAGCCACTGCACCAATTGTTGAGCCAACGACAAGACTCTGTGTTCTGATTTTCACAGTGTCCTTACCATATACATTGGATGTGAGCTCGTTGTCTCTATGCATCTTTAGTGACCGACCGAAGGGGGATTTGGTCATTCTGTAAAGTAGGAACAGAACCAATATGGCGAGTAATAGGGTCACTGCGGCATACATAACGCTCCGTAAGGGTCCCCAGACCCAACTGAATGGGTCAGGCACGAAGACAGGTGTTGTGCCGCCCACAATGGGATCATAGTTGATACCAATGAACATCAGGATGTCTCCAAATGCAAGGAGAGAGATACCTAGATACGCCTCCTTGAGTCTGATGGCCGGACGGGAGGTTAACCAGCCCACTATCCCGCCAACTATTCCAGCTAGAATCATTGATGAAAGCATGTATACTATAGCGATAATTGGATTCGCTGCCAAGATTGTATTGATTTGAGACACAATGCCAATGTTGTATGCCCCCTCATGGTACTGCTCTACGTTAGGTATCTGATACAGAAATGCGAGTATCCGCCCAGGTATAGCTCCCGCAGTGAATGCTCCTGTTATCACTGCGATGACTCTTCCAAACTGAGGAATCCCAGCAAATCCGACCTCTAAATTCAAACTTAGAGTCACGATACTAAAGATCGAGATGTCAATTATGAGATTGATAAGCCATACTACCATTTTCCTTCACCCCCGTCTGACCAACTGTGCCATCCTCCTTGACCCGCGTTGTGCTAGGCCGGTCCATGTTTCTTTCTGTACTATCTTTTTCAGATTCTGCCTTGTGAGACCTGCTAGTCCCTGTGGAAGGACCAATAACACGATTACCATAATTGCCAACGGAATGACTGGTCTATATGGTAGAATACCAATCCCAACAACCATAGAAAGTAATGCCAGTCCTACATACTCAGCCAGACCAACAATGTATCCTCCGACAATTCCGCCATATATGCTATAGAGACCACCCAATATACTAGACGCAAACATGGGCACAATCACACCCCATCCCATCACAGGACTTCCTGTTACGACCATGCCCATGAACGCTCCACCCAGACAGGCGAGTCCGCCACCGAGTATCCAAGAAGTGAGATAGACCCTTTCTGCGTTGATGCCAGTCACACCAGCCAACGAGGTGTTCTCAACCGTGGCTCGAATTGCCAACCCAAATCTCGTTCTCGTCAAATACAAGTGAAGCGAGGCAAGAATGGTGATTGCGGATATCAGTGAGATGACTGTGATTGCTCTCATTCCGAATATCTGGAAATCTGTAGTTGACATGGTTATCAACCGGGGATATGCACCAAGATCAGTGAGCACATCTGCAAACATCTGAACGAATGACAGTAGCAGTAGCTCATAGCCTAAGGTTGACATCATAAGGACCGTTTCATCAGCTCCCCTTCTGAGAAGGTATCTGTTACAGACAAAGTACCACACTAGTCCTTGGGCTGCTCCGAGGGCAAAAGCCAAGGGGAAAAAGACGTAGGGGGACAGTCCAATGAGGAAGCTCCCTGAGTATACTACAAATAGGCCCCAAGTAGCCATACTTGCATGGGCAAAATTGAACGTCCGCGTAGTCATATAGATCAGAGTAATCCCACATGCAAGTAATGCCAAACCACTGCCATATGCAATACCATCTGCTACTAGTGGAGGTAGGAACATGTTTCTCTCTCCAATAAATCACTATTCCATTCACCTTACACCGGAGATACTTAAGGATTCCGAGGAACGAAAAGGATGTAACTCAAGAAGGGGAAGCTATTTAACTTTCGAAACCAATGTTATGGTTTAGTCCAATTCGCGACTCTACTGGTTAACAGTAGTAAAAGAGAAACGGTAGAATATTAGGAGAGAGAAAGAAAGTTGTCTTTCGATAACAGAGGCGTAATGGCTGGAGTTATCATTATCTGTCTCGTAGGTGGACTAGCTGGTGGATGGTTCATCGGCTCAATGGGTGTAGGACCCGGTGCAGTAGGTCTTACCGGTGAACAGACCATAGTCTTCCTGGCGCCCTTGACAGGGGCACTTAGTACCTACGGAGAGAATAGTGAGGCTGCAGCCGAGTTAGCCGCAACGCAAGTAAATGCGTGGCTCACGGAGAGAGGCGCAGACTGGAGCCTCAATTTAGTCATAGAGGACACGGCGACTGAGCCTACGCAAGCTGAACAGAAAATGAGAACATGGCACGGACAAGGAGTAGAGCTTTTTGTTGGCCCAATGTCAAGTGGTGAGTGTTCGCAGCTCAAATCATATGCAGACTCAAATGGACTACTACTGGTCAGTCCATCCTCGACTGCCACTTCACTCTCAATTGCAGACGACTCCATCTTCAGGTTCTGTCCTGATGACTACATCCAAGGTCCAGCAATTGCTGCGATGCTTCTGGATGCAGGCATTACAGAGGTCGTTGCAACCTGGAGGGGCGACTCATGGGGTGACGGTCTGAAGGACGCTGTCGAGGCAGCCTATGGTGACACATTTGCTGCAGAGGTAGAATACACACCAACCGCGACCGACTTCCCGACCGAGGCAAACACACTGGCAACAGAAGTGCAGGCGGCACTCGATGGAGGTGCCACTGAGGATGAGGTTGCTGTCTTGGCAATTGGATTTGAGGAAATCATTCCATACATGGAAGACGCAAGTACACATGCTGTTCTCGAAACGATTCAGTGGTTTGGTAGCGATGGTACTTGTCTACTAAGTAGCCTCAGTGACCATGCAACTGCAGGGCCTTTCGCTGCGGGTGTGAACTATACCAATACAATATTCACTCCAGGAGTTTCAGCGAAACACACAGCTCTGACTGATCACATCAATACCACGCTCGGCAGGACCCCTGACTCATACGCATACAATACATATGACATAGTATGGTGTCTGGCACTGGCTCTAGATGTGGTAGATGTCTATAGTGCAGCTGAAATTAAGACTGCATTACCGGGCTTAGTTGACAACTACTACGGTGCAAGTGGGCTGTTCTCGTTGAATGCCAATGGTGACAGATCGGTTGCTGACTATGACCTCTGGGCTGTAGTGCTTGATTCTCCAGCTGAATGGCTGAAAGTTGGTACATACAGCGCCGGCCTAGACATGATAATCTGGGAACCATAGAATAAGAGGAATATAGATGAGAAAAATAAAGGCAAGAGAGATCTTGTCTTTATTTTCTCCCACACTTTTTTATTGGTGATTGACTTCCACACACAAACAGAATGTGATAATGTAACTGAAAAAGGAGTGAACCAGATTGGCTGAGATTATGCTCCAAGCAGACAACATGGTAAAGAGCTTCGGTGCCTTGATGGCAGTAAATGACGTGTCAATGTCAATGGAAAAAGGCAAACTCACGCTCCTCATGGGTCCAAATGGGTGCGGCAAGACCACGTTCCTGAATCTCTGCACTGGAGTTCTGAAGGCAGATGCAGGAAAGGTGACTCTCCGTGGAGAAGACATCACAGGTGTTCGACCTCACAAGATCTATGAGAAAGGCTTTGTAAGGACCTTTCAGATTCCGTTGCCATTCGTAAGCATGACAGTCTTGGACAACGTACTTGGTGCTATGAAGAGTATTGGAGAGAATCCATTCTACTCATTAAATCCAAAGGCTTGGCTCAAAGAAGAGGAGGAGCATATAGAGCAAGCAATGGGCATCCTAGAGAGAGTGGGACTTCAGGACCACTGGGACAAGCTTGCAAACACACTTAGCGGTGGACATGCAAAGTTACTAGAACTGGCGAGAGGACTTGCTTCGGGAGCTGAGATGGTTGCTTTGGATGAACCTATTGGGGGTTGTGATCCATCTTTCGCAGATGAGATCTTCACCTATATCACTTCAGTCAAGAAAACCATGGGAATCACATTCTTTGTGATCGAACACAGGATTGACATAGCTTCCCCATATGCTGATTTTGCCTATGTCATGGAACAAGGGAAACTCATTGCCCAAGGGTCATCCAAAGAAGTGACTACAGACCCGAGAGTGCAAGAAGTCTACATAGGATAGAAGGGTGATTGAAGATGTTGAGTGTTAGGAAATTGAACTCTGGTTATGAGAAGTTCTGTGTATTATTTGACATCAACGTTGAGGTCCCTGAGAATGAGATCAGCGTAGTAGTGGGACCTAATGGAGCTGGAAAAACAACGCTCCTCAACAGTATCGCAGGGTTAGCGACGATCACTTCAGGTGAAATAATCTACCAGGGCGAGAACATCACAGGCATCCCACCATATGTGACTCCCAAGATTGGTATCTCAATGGTCCCACAGACTGGCAATGTCTTTGCAGATTTGACAGTCATGGAGAATCTCATCATGGCAGGCTACACATTGGACAAGAATGAGGCACAAGAAAGCGCCGCGGAAGTACTGGAGTTCTTCCCAAATCTGAAAGACTTCGTAAACCGAAAGGCAGGCACTCTCAGTGGTGGTGAGAGAAGGATGCTTGCGATAGGAATGGGACTGACGCGAAATCCCAAGCTGATGCTCCTTGACGAGGTTTCAATGGACCTTGCACCAATCCTTGCTAAGAGAGTGATTGCCAAGGTGGCGGAACTCCGTGACGAGTTCGGACTGACGATACTACTGGTAGAGCAGATGGCCAAGGCGGCATTGGAGATTGGAGATAATGCATACCTCCTGACCAGTGGTGAGCTGAGATTCAGTGGCGATGCTAAGGAGCTACTGAATAATCCAGAACTTGGTGAGTTGTATCTCGGTATAAAGAGACAGTGATCAGGTTTCTAGTACATATTTAATTCTGCAGTGAGCGTTCTATTTTCGTATTCTTACAAGTTTCCCCTTGCTTTCTTCCAACAGTATTTTTGTGGAAACTTTCAGCAGAGAAGTAGGTGAACCCCCACTAGAGTAAACAGCCTCCCTTTCCATGACCTTGGGGTCCACGAGAAAGTGTGCCTCAAAACCAAACGATGGTACACCTCCAACAGGGTATCCAGAATTTTGAAGAATTTCCTCAGGGGTGGCGGTCCGTGCTGATTCAACCCCCATTATCTTTGCCACCCTCTTGGTACTCACTCTGTGTGCACCTTTCACGATACCCACAATGAAGTTACCTTCAGAGTCCACTAAACAGATATTCTTGATGATCTCATCAACATCGGCACCGACTGAGTCAGCTGCATCCTGTACTGTGTGACAAGACTGTCCTAGGTCTAGAAACTCCGCATCAATATTGTTGTCACTCAGATATTGCTTGAGTTTATCCTCATACTCGCTCATGGCTCTAGACATTCATCTTCTTACATTTATCATTTATCCAATGCTGGAGGGTAGTCATCAATTTTCCACTATTTTTCTCAAAGACAATATTGAAATGGAGCTTGATGAATAAGTCAGGAAAGCTAGCAGAACGTGAGAAGGATGGATGATGCTCAACGAGAAACACTTTTTCTAACAATGAAAGCAGTCATTGACGGGATTGTTGCAGAGAAAAGAGAGAATCCAAAACACACCAAGAGAATTGAATCATTCGAGGGCAGATTCAATATTGGACTACATGTCGAAAAAGACGAGATAATGTGGATTAACCTCGTTGCAAAAGATGGGGAGTACACTGTTTCAAGAGATGCTCTTGAAGAGCGTGATCTTGAGTTAATTGCCGACCCTGAGGACCTCATGTTTTTCTGTAATGGTCAGTACTCAGTCATACACATGATGACCAAGAAGAATCGGTTCGGAAATAGAAAACTACAGTTCAAGGGGAGGGCTTATGGTAAGCTCTTAGCGTTACCCAAGATTTTGGTGCTAGACAAGAAATAATGAGAGGTTTGACAAATGGTAAAATTCGGAAGTCAAGAATGGGCAGAGCTTTTCGAGAAAGCAGTGAATTCGAATCCTGCTTATGCGAAAGCGGCAGACTGGTGGGAAGGCGATTTCATTTTCCAGATTGACCCTCATGGTGGGTTGGACAAACAAATCAGAGTCTGGGTAGGTCTACACCATGGAAAATGCACAGGCTGTCAGGTTCTACAAGATGATGAAGAGTATAAACTCCTTGAGAAGGGTGAAGCACCCTCTGGTCAGCCATTTGAGGTTGAGTATATCTACGGAGCAAGAATCGATGTGTGGGAACAGATTTTGAAGAAAGAGCTGGATCCAATTCGTGCATTGCTTTCAGGACAGGCTAAGGTCACAGGGGATATGCCAAAGATACTACGAGCCACTGAAGCGGCCAAAGAGTTGGTTGCGAGTGCAACTACTATAGAAACAGAGTTTTACGACTAGACAAGAAACTCTAACCAAGAACACATGGAATGACACAATATGCTGAAGGGATACATGGGCAGAATACTACGCGTGAACCTCACGGATGGGACCATAACCGAAGAGTTTCCTGATGAAGAAATCCTAAAGATGTACTTGGGTGGTGCCGGTCTCGCGACGTGGTATCTAATCAATGAAACTGAGAGAGGAATAGACCCCCTAGGATCAGAGAACAAGCTCATCTTCATGACTGG
>JBHLOX010000085.1:0-2411 GCA_048940045.1 Promethearchaeota archaeon | reverse complement strand
CTGGAGGTCTATGGAACAGCCACGATGGTCGACCTATGCCAGGTTGTTGGTGGATTACCAACTCGTAACTTCCAAACAGGTGTGTTTGAAGGGGCTGAGAACATCAATGGCACTATGCTGAATGAAACAATACTCACAGCGCGAAAACCATGCTTTGCATGTCCCATCGCTTGTGGGAGGGTCGCAGAGATAAAGGAGGGCAAGTTCAAGAGCAGGGGAGAGGGACCGGAGTATGAAACAATAGGATCTTTCGGAAGTATGTGTGGAATCGACGATTTAGAGGCCATCGCAATGGCGCACTTCCTCTGTAATGAGTATGGTCTTGATGTAATCTCAGCAGGGAGTACAGTTGCCTTTACAATGGAGTGTTTTGAGAAAGGAATCATAACAACAGAGGACACTGGTGGGTTAGAGTTTAGGTTTGGTGACAAGGACATCATCTCGGATATTATTCCCAAGATAGCACTCCGTGTGGGGTTCGGAGATGTCATGGCTGAAGGCACTATGCGAATGGCTGAGAAATTCGGAAAAGGTTCGGAACACTTCGCCATGCATGTAAAGGGTCTGGAGCTTCCTGCATATGACAGTCGAGCTGCGAAGATCACCGGTCTCGCCTATGCCACAGCAAACAGAGGAGGCGACCACATCACTGCATGGATTGAGGGGCCAGCCTTTCTCTCGATGCCCTTCATGATTGTGGATGATGCGGATGTGGGAGACCCACAGAAGGAGATTCCAGAAAAATCGGTAATCCTGAAGGACTTTGAGGATGCCTTTCAGATATTCGATGCCGTTGGTGCTTGCAAGTTCATGGGCATTGTCATGACTGCTGAGGACTGGGCTGTTTTGCTGTCCAATCTAATGGGAATTGAATATTCAGCAACAGACTTCAGAAAAACCGGGGAGAGAATCTACAATCTCGAGAAAATCTATAACATCCGAGAAGGCGCAACCCGTGCAGATGACACCCTACCACCAAGACTGTTGCAAGATCCGCTTCCAGAGGGCCCCGCTCAGGGACAGGTAGTGAATCTAGACCCTATTCTGGACAGTTACTATGAGTTCCGAGGTTGGGACAAGGATGGCAAACCAACAAGGGAAAGACTGACCGAACTCGGACTGAAATGGGCTATTGACCAGATTTATTGAGCTGTGTTGTATCCATCATGGGTGGTTACGATGACATCTTCATATGAAGACAAACCCTGGCTCAAGGCATACTTCTTGGGACCCTACAAGTTAAAACACTCAATGGAGCCATATCCAGAAGCAAACGTCTATTCGTTCTTAGAGGAGTCTGCAAGAGAATATCCTGACGCGATTGCGTGTGTCTATGCAGATGAGGAAATGACCTATTCTGAGTTGAAGAACAAGGTGGACCGGCTGGCATCTGCATTTGTAGACCTGGGTGTGAAGAAAGGAAACCCAGTTGCCACGGTTCTCCCGTCCTGTCCTGAGTTCATCATTGCAGATTATGCATGTATGAAGATTGGAGCCATACATGTGCCTTTGAGCATTCTTCACAAAGCGGATGACCTACTGCATGAAATCAAAGAGAGTAAATCTGAGGTCGTGGTCTGTTCCTACCGACGGATTTCTCGCGTGAATGAGGTCAAACCTCAGACAGAATTGAAGACGGTCATCTATGCATTAACCAAACTTTATCCGGACTATACAGTCCCTGAAATGGAAGAGATTTCTGAACCAGGTTACTACCTGTTGGATGACCTGATACAGAAGTACGAGCCACACACAGAGCATGTTGAGATAAACCCGAGGGAGGATATCGCTCTGCTTCCCTTTACCGGTGGCACCACTGGGGTCCCAAAGGGCACAATGTTGACACACTATAACTTGACTTCCAATGTCATTCAGACAGTCCACTGGATGATGGACCCATTGAAGGTAGGGATTGTGGGGAAGGGTGCGACCACCATCTGTGTACCTATTTTCCACATGTATGGACACTGGGCGATCCATGCCAGCATCTCTTGGGGATTGAAGATGTTCTTGATGGACCCGCGAGATATGGAGAAGATTGTGGAGGTCATCAATGAATATAGACCAGCCATAGTCTTCGCGGTGCCAGCACACTACACTGCGTTTTGCCATATGCCCCTGAAGAAGGGACAGATATTCTACTACTCCGGTGCTGCTGGGTTGCCCCCCGAACTGGCGGAGGAGTTTGAGAAGATATCGGGCGTTCCCATGGGTGAGGGATATGGTGCAACGGAAACATCTGCAGCAGCAACTGTGAACATCTCTGCATTCTCGAAGGTGACTGGTTTCATGAAGCAGGTCAAGCGCGGAGTGGGTGTACCTATACCTGATACCGAGATTCGAGTTGTCGACCCTGAAACAGGGGAAGAACCACCCATCGGAGAACCTGGTGAGCTATGGGTCAGGGGGCC
>JBHLOX010000253.1:0-2926 GCA_048940045.1 Promethearchaeota archaeon | reverse complement strand
AGAACAGTGGTAACCTTTTTCAACCGAGTATTTTGCCAATAGACAGTTCACCGGTGGGCTCGACAACTCAACGAGGAATGAAAAGATGGTAACTAAAATTACTGTCATTGGAATGGGCTATGTTGGAATTCCATGTGCAGCGTTACTTGCAGATGTGCCTGGTTTTCTGGTAACAGGACTTCAGAGACGTTCTAAGAGGTCTGGATGGAAGATTGAACATCTCAATGCTGGTAAGTCACCATTTGAGGGTGATGAACCGGGTCTAGATGAACTGATTGCCAAGGTAGTGTCTAAAGGATGCTTAAAGGTCACCGATGATGTTGATGTTTTGAAGGACTCTGATGTTATTCTAATTGATGTCCAGACTCCTACAGATGAGAATCATGCTCCTAAATACGACTCGTTGAGAGAAGTCAGCAAGCAGATTGGTGAACGAATTAAGAAGGGTACTCTAGTCATTGTGGAGTCCACAGTTGCACCAGGAACAACTCAGAACATTGTCCAAAAAATCATCGAGGAACACTCTGGTTTGAAGGCTGGTGAGGACTTTGACCTTGCTTTTGCCTATGAACGTGTGATGCCAGGCAAACTGATCAAGAACATTGTACACCTCCCAAGAATTGTTGGTGCAATCACCCCAGAAGGAGGCAAACGAGCTGTAGACCTCTATTCTAAGATTGTGAAGGCGGGAGTCCATTCAACAGACATCATCACTGCGGAGGTTTCTAAGACAATAGAGAATGCGTTCAGAGATGTGAACATAGCTTTCGCTAATGAGATGGCTCTGGTTTGTGAGAGTCTTGGTGTGAATGTCTATGAGGTAATTGAACTCGTCAACGAGTTGGACAGCAGAATGATGCACATCCCAGGAGCGGGTGTAGGGGGTCACTGCCTCCCAAAGGACACCTGGCTTTTGCGTCATGGTCTCAATGAGTATGGTTCACAGAAGGTTGAAGCACGGTTCATCTCTCTTGCCCGAGAAATTAACAACTATATGCCCGTACACATGGCATACCTCATTGAGGATGCTCTCAGGGAGAAGGGAGTCAAGATTAAGGATGCGACAGTGACTGTCCTTGGAATCGCATACTTGGAGAATTCCGATGACACACGAAACACTCCCGCTCTGGCGCTCATCAATGCGCTGGAAGAAAGGGGTGCGAAGGTTGTCCTACATGACCCCTATGTACAAGACTGGGACCTAGGTCCGCAGAAGATTGAGAGGGACATCAATAAGGCTGCGAAGAACTCTGATTGTCTTGCGCTCGTGACTAGGCATAGGGAATATTATGACTTGGACTTCTCAAAACTCGGGGAAATCATGAGGACACGGACTCTTGTGGATGGTCGTAATGTCTACGAGGAGGAGAATCTAGCTTCACATGGTTTCGAATACAGAGCTGTTGGTAAGGTCGGTCTTAGTTAATAGAGGTACATCCCACTATGCTCCAAACTTCTCAATATACCCAGAATACCCCAGTAGGATGGGCATTACATCGACTCCTCTGATTGTGTGAAGTGCACCCTTCGCAGCATCATTCTCAGAGTATTTCTTCACCGAGTCAGGACGAATGAAATTCGACCAGAAAATGATGGGCACCGGATCACATGAGTGTTCACCAATCGAGATTGGAGTGGAGTGGTCCCCAGTAATCGCAAGGACTATCTTGTCACCGACCTTGTCAATGATTTGGCTGATCATAGCATCGGATCTCTCAATGGCGAGGATTTTCTCCTTGACGTTGCCATCATGACTTGCATTGTCTGTCGCCTTAATATGAACGAAGACATAGTTATAGCCTGCTTCAATTGTTTCAATCGTCTTCTTGGCTATGTTGTCAAAATTCGTGTCGATAGTACCAGTCTGACCCTCAACAGGAATGTGTTCCATCCCAACATATTCTGCAGTACCAATGTATAGAGCTCCACCAGCAAGGACTGCAGCCTTGATGCCATAACGCTCTGGCAGGGGTGGAACGTCACTATGGCGACCAGGGCCTCTGAGGAGAAGGGCATTGGCGAGTGGTATGCCTGCTTTTGCTCGTTTTTTGTTGAGCTCCAAACCTCTCATCTTCTCGTGTGCGACACGCATCAGCTTATTGACTATCTTGGCGGTCTTCTCAGCCTCCGGTTTGAGTGCATGAACCGTCAATATCTTCTTCCCTGTTTCATGAGGGTCAACATCACTGATATCAGCATAGAGACCATCACCCTTTAGAACGAGCGCGCCTCTATGTTCGACCGTTGCAATAAACCGAACCTTAACACCGTCTAGTTCAATCCCATCAATAGCTGCTTGGAGTTCTGCCTGTTCCTCAGGTGTGAAAGTTCTGCCGGCCCTCCGGTCCAAGACTACCATATTGGAGTCAACCGTAGCGAAATTGGATCTGAAGGCAACATCACCAGGTTCTGTTGCAAGACCAGCTCCGAAAGCTTCCAAAGGACCTCTACCGGGATAGTCACCCATGGGATCATAGCCAAAGAGTGCTAGATGTGCTGTGTCAGAGCCCGGCGTTAGACCAGGTCCAATCACATTCATCAAAGCACTCTGTCCTTCTCCTGCAAGTCTATCAAAGGTAGGCGTTTTCGCAGCCTCGAGAGGAGTCTTGCCGCCTAGTTCCTTAAGCGGACGGTCTCCTAGACCATCCATCACCATGAGGACTGCTGTTCTTTTGTCACTCATTGTCTAGTAGTTCCTCCAGGCAGTTCTGAATTCGGAACCTGGATACCCACATTTCCCGTCAAGAATATCATAGATCTCAAGGAGTCGATTGTACTTCTCAACACGGTCGCTCCGCGCAGGACCTCCGGTCTTGAGTTGTCCTGTGCCGAGTGCGACACAGAGGTCCGAGATGAATGTATCACCAGTTTCACCACTTCTGTGACTGACGACAACACCCCAATCAGCCTCGTTGGCAATATTTGC
>JBHLOX010000252.1:0-2963 GCA_048940045.1 Promethearchaeota archaeon | reverse complement strand
AGGAGAGTCGTCGATATCCAGTTTGCTTGGGCAACTTTTCTCCTTGGAATGGCTGTTAATCGAGGGGCGTTTATCTTTTCTGACTTCTACTTCATCGTTGATCCTCTGAATACGCTGTTTACCAAACTTGGGTATGTAGGGCTAATCCTTGCCTTGTCAGCATTCTTCTTCGCAGTTGAGCTAATCCTACCATATAACACCAAACATGCATTCTTCATTATTGGTCTAGCTCATGTAGTTCTCACAATCATCCTCCCAAGAGGATTGCTTGATGCTGTTGCCTTATCAATTGCATTTGTCACATTTGTGGGGGTTCTACTATTCCTTGACTTCGCCATGAAGAACACTTCTGGGAACGTCAGAAAGAGTATCAACATACTACTAGCAGGATTCCTCTTAGGGTATTTTGGATTTTTTTTGGCGAGTGACATCTCATTCTACAGTTTTGGGTTTGGACCATATCTTGCTGGTGAGGCATCGCTTGTTCTTGGTCTCGTAATATTTGGTTTTGGTTCCATCTATTCTCCAGCTCTCGGGGAGCTAGATTGGAAGCAGCAGCTCATTGAACTGTACATAATTCAACAAGGAGGATTACTTGTGTTTCATCACGAGTTTGCGAAGACTACGGAACTTGATCAAGTTCTTACAGCTGCAGGAATATCAGGGGTCCAGTCCTTGTTTAAGGAGATCACAAGAAGCGAGAGCGGCCTCAATGTCGTGTCTGTGGGCCATTTTGAGATTCTCTTCTCACACAGCTCTTCATTCACATCAGTGTTGGTATGTAAAGCATCATATAAGGTGCTTCTTGCAAAGTTAACAGAATTCACAGAAACCTTCGAACTCATGTTTGGGAAGATTCTACAGAACTTCGAAGGTAATCTGAGAGAATTCAGCTCAGCACAGGATCTTATTGCTTCAGTATTCTGATATCGGAAATTAAGCAGCTTTCATCTGAGGATAACTAAAATAGAAACAAACATCAGAAGACCAAACGAAAACAAGTGGAGGATTTAACTGATTGCCGCTTTTCGAAGAAGCAGGATTTGCACGGGACATCTTCCTGATTCTTCATAGTGGTATTGTTTTCTATTCTCTTCTCTTCGGTGTAATCTTCCTAAACCAATGGTTTAAGGACAAGTACAAAAAGAAACTTGACCTTAGACTATCCTGGTCCATCTTCTTCTTCGGATTATCAATTAACTCGATTTTTTTCATCATCTCAGATTTCTGGATGACGATTGAACCTATGAATACTCGATTTGTTGCTGCAGGTTACATCGCATTGATACTAGCTTTAACATCATTCTTTGCTGCAATAGAATTGATTCTTCCATACAAGACTCGGCATGTTTTAACATCTATTGGAATTGTGTCAACCTTCTTACCACTTCTAATTCCAAGAGCCTTCTTTGAAGCCCTTGCTCTGCTAGATTCAATTCTTGCTTTGATTGGAATAACATTGTTCTTGAGATATACATGGGGGAGCACGACTGGAGATGTACGGAAAAGTGTTCAATGGGTAGTGGCTGGATTTGTCATGGGGTGGGTTGGATTTCTTGGACGCTCCGAAATTGGGTATTCACTTGGAGAACCCATCTATGCGTTTAGTCTCTCATTGCTCACGGTTGGAATACTAACCTTTGGGTATGTGCTGACCACCTCACCAGCTCTTGATGAGTTAGATTGGAATAAGCAGATTCTGGAACTATACGTAATTCAAATGGGAGGTATTCTTGTGTGTCACCATCAGTTCGTTGAGAATCCTGATGTGGATCAGACTCTTACTGCCGCAGGAATAGCAGGTGTACAGTCGCTCTTTCAAGAAATAACAAGAAGTGATACCGGGCTGAACATTGTTTCCATTGGCGATTATGACATCCTATTTGCTCATGGAGCAGCCTTCACGTGTGTTCTAATAGCCAAGAAACCGTATAAGGTCCTCCTCGATAAGGTTCAGGAATTCACTGATAAATTCGAATATGAATTCGGAACAGTCCTTCAACAGTTTGAGGGAAGTCTACGTGGGTTTCATTCAGCAGACGAATTAATAGAATCTGTGTTCTGAGTGTCTAAGGTTCGTATGCATCTAAACTCTACCATTCAGGGAGTTCTTCAAATCGGCTACATAGTACCCAATAGCCTTTCTCAATCTCACGATATTCAGGCATCTTCTCCCTACAGAGGTCTAGAACATATTCGCATCGTTCACTAAAAGGACATCCCGGAAGTGGTTCTGTGGGGTCGGGGGGTTTGCCCGGAATACCACGGATTCTGAGACCCTTTTCCTTGATTTTCTTGAGGATCTCCATAGATGGATTGCTCATGATAAATGCCCGAGTGAAGGGATGACTAGGAGAATTAAGAACCCTGTCAGTTTCGCCAAACTCAACAATGTGACCTGCAGTCATCACGCCTACTTTGTCACAGGTTCTAGCAATGGTTCCCTGATTGTTACTTATGAGGAGCATCGAGAGATGCAGCTCATCACGTACAATCTGTATTGCATCGAGTATCCGATTTTGAAGACCCACATCAACAGCTGTGGTTGGTTCATCAGCAATCATCAGTGTTGGATGAGATATTAATGCCATCGCAATCAGGACTCGTTGATCCTCACCAACACTGAACTGTGCCGGTTTCATTCCTTTTCGAATGTCAACATCTCCCAATTCTACAAGATCCAGAGTCTGTAGCATTCTCTTCATGACTTCCCACTCTTTGAGCTCACCGTCCTCATCGTGTGCCCAAAGAACCTCTGCTGTTTGTTCTTCAATGTTCGAGTAGGGGTTCAATGATTTTGTAGTGCCTTGTGGAACGTAGGTGATTTCATCACCTCGTAGTTTTCTATGTTCATCCTCATCTAGCGTGATGAGATCCTTTCCCTTGAACCAGATATGCCCCTCTACACCTGGGAGGTCTTCCCCCATTTCTTTAGAGGTGAGTCCCTTCTTCCGAGCCTCATC
>JBHLOX010000251.1:0-2972 GCA_048940045.1 Promethearchaeota archaeon | reverse complement strand
TTGTAGATTGCCCTTTGATAAGGTGCCAATATAGGAATCGATGAATTCATCGAATTGGAAAAGTTCAACGAATTCTCGCATCCTAATCAAGGCTGTTTCATGAGGAACATCATAGACACGAGCTGTAAACATCACATATTCTCTTGTGGTCAAACTAGGGTAGCATGTGGGTCTCTCAGGAATATAGCCGACTCGTTCCTTAGCATGTATTGGATCTTTTTGGATGTCAAATCCACCAACCTGAATCTCACCATTCGTAGCTCGAATGATTCCTGTCAACATCCTCAATGTTGTAGTCTTTCCCGCTCCATTTGGTCCCACCAGGCCGACAATCTCACCAGGTTCCACTTTGAGGTATAGTCTTCGCACTGCGGTCGTCTTGCCGAATCTCTTTGTGACGTCTTTGAGTCTTATTGCCGGAGATTCGAGCATGAAGGGAGGTTTAGCGTTTTCTTCACGCGTTTCTAACTCCTTCATTACTAGGTCAATCAACCAACCTCGCTTTATGGTCCGGTTGACTATTGGAACCTTTAAGACACGAGCTAAGCGAAGTAACTCATCTCCTGGCATCCTCTCAATACTTGTTCGACTGATCACAGAAGCTTTCACTCCCTCCACCGCATAAAGCTCCACCCAATAATAAGTAGCTGGTCAAGGTAGATTAGCTCAACGAGATAGCTCTCTGAAGTAATCGAGCTCGTAGGGAATCCTTCCTATAAGTTTGAGTTCCCAGTTGACAACCCGAGTCACGAGTGGATAAATCTCAACACCATTAGCTTGCGCAAAACGGAGAGCATCACCGAACTTCGGGTCTGTCTTGTCATTTGGGGAGAATACTTCTACATCGGGTCGTTGAACAACAAAGATGACTGCCGCCTGATCTACCTGACTATTCCTCAATGCATCAACCAAATTTCTGAGATGTCTCGTACCTCGAACAGTTGGTGCATCTGGAAAAATAGCACGACCGTCTTCAATAAGAGTACATGATTTGACCTCAATGTATGCTGAATACGCAGATCCTAACAGCTTAAAATCGAAACGACCGTCAAATGCACGTGGTTCTGGAATTACCTCATCATAGTTCGTAAAGAAAGGTAATTTATGTGAAATTAGAAGTCTCTTAATGAATCGATTTGGCAAGTTTGAATCTATGGAAACAAGAACACCGTTATATTCGAGTCCAATCAAATCATAGTCTGTCTTTCGGTGAATAGCAATGTTTTCCCTGAGAAACACCTCATTCCCAGGGACCATTAACTCAAGCATCCGTCCGGGATTAGGGATGAAGACTTCAGTCGTCTTGCCATCAAGACGGACTCTGCCAAGGAATCGATTAGGCCTATCGATCAAGACCGCTTTTCTGATTCCCTTATTTTCATTCATGAAGCTTCATCTCTACTCCTTGAGTGTTTCACCCATCATGACCCACGCGAAAACCTATTACCAAAGATGCATTAAGAGTACCGTTGAGGCACAACTCACGTTACTTCTAGGGAGTGGTTAGGTTGGCAACACGCGTTCTACTTGTAGATGATGATGTAGAGCTTCTCGATATTGCTAGAATACTGCTTCAGCAGAATGATCCTGATTTGGAAATCGTGGTTTCATCTTCAGTCAAGGATGCATTGGAGAAATTAGAGAAGGAGGATTTCGATGTTATTATTTCAGATTTCTTGATGCCTGACTACTCAGGTTTAGATATGCTAGAAGCACTTAGGGCAGGTGGGGATGACATCGGATTTGTGATTTGGACTGGACATTCAAGCGAGGATGTAGCAATAAAATCCCTTAATCTGGGTGCAGACCATTATATTCTCAAAGGAGAAGACTATCGAGAGCAGTTCTCAGTAATCAGGGAGATAATCAAGAATGTAGCTAATAGGAAAACCAGTGTTGAGCCTCCCGTTATCAAACAAGACACTGCAAGCAAGTTCATCCACAAATTATCTCATGATGTAATTGGAATGACCCAGAACATAATGGGATACGCAACTCTTCTCGAAGAGGATAATAATCCAGAATATCTCAAGGGCATAGGCAGAATCCTGAAAAAACTCAACGATAGGGTGAAGTTTGCAGTAAGTGAGGTTGATGATGGAGCATTAAATGAAAAATGAAGATATCTATAGAAACTCAGTCAAACATTGCTGTTCGGATGCCTCACTCAAACCTGACACCTTCACACCCACAAGTCGTATTGGTTTCTCCTGTTCTTCTCGTTGGTCGAAAATCTCCATAGCCATCCTATGCAAGACATCCGAACTATCAGTTTCAACTGGGATGCTCCTACTACGCTGTATTGTAGTAAAATCGCTATAGCGCATTTTTACCGTTATTGTCTTGAATCGCAAAGCCTTCTGTTGTAGTCGTTCCCCTATTCTTCCACACATTTTTCCAAGAACTTCATGAATATATTCAACAGCCCCTGGTTCAACGTCCTCCATGAAAGTTCTATCTTTGGACATAGACTTCCTTACTCTAGGTCCATTGTCGATGAGGGGTCGCTCATCTATCCCCCTTGCTCTTTGATAAAGCCATGGAGATCCACGACCCATAGCAGGCCATAGTTCAGGAAGTGTCATCCGTTGGATTTGACCCAGGGTAGCGATACCGAACTTTTCTAGTCGTTCAGCTGTCTTTCTACCAATTCCATTGATCGCAGTAACAGGAAGTGGTTCTAGAAACTCCAAGACATCTATGGGATTGGGACCAACGACAGTTATACCTCTTGGCTTGTTCATCCCTGTAGCAACCTTGGCGACTGATATGTTTGGAGCAGCCCCAATAGAACAAGGCAAATGCGCCTCGTGCCAAATTGAATCCTGGATCCATGAAGCGAGGTTTCTTGGGCTACCAAAGACCTCAACTCCCTCAGTCCCCTCGATGTAAGCTTCGTCTATGCTTGCCCTCCGAACACGACCACCATCAGCATATTCACGCAATATATCCATGAACTCGTCAGATGCGAT
>JBHLOX010000250.1:0-2981 GCA_048940045.1 Promethearchaeota archaeon | reverse complement strand
TTGATGTTCAATTTCCTTCATTCGAGCGGCAATTCTCTTCCTCAGAGTCCTGACTCCAGGAGAGTCAGATAATTCGATTGCACGTCGAAGTGTTTCGTTTGCATCCTGAAGCTGATCTTGCATCTTGAAAACCTCAGATCTCAACAAGGCAGCCTGCATCGCAATTCCGGGCATGTCGAATATACGCGCATGATTTTCAAGGATTGAAAGCCACTTTCCTGGTGCGGCTTTATTGCTATTCTGAGATTGTAGGAGCAGAGCTAATTCTACAGTTGCTAGAGCTATCAGAGTTTCGTTGAGATAGAGTATGCTTTCCCGTGGATAGAGTATCTCATATGCTTGTTCAAGAGTCGCCATAGCGTTGGCAAATTCGCCCCTAGCCATATCAAGTAAACCCGATACAAAATAGTATAATGCCAGATCAGAATCATTCCCGGTCTGCAAAACCTTTCGATTAGCAATAATCAAGGACTTTTCAGCTTCATCAAGGCGGTTTAGGACAATAAGGGCTCGAGCTCTCCTGAGATAGCCATAATAAAACTCCTTATCGCCCAGAGAACGGTCAGCCCACTCAAGAGACTGTTGACCATCCCCAAGGGCAGCATAGAGTCTAGAGAGTATCGCAAAAATAATCTCATTACCATAAGTATCATATTCTTTTAGACTTTCTAGCTGACTTGAAATAGCAAGATCATGCTCGCCCAAAGCCTCATAGACCAATCCAGCACTAGACAATGCTTCCCCTGTGAAAACTGGAACCCCAAGATTTTGGGCAATCTGATAGGCTTGCTCAAATAGATCAAGACTTTCCTGGGGATTCTTGTGCATTGTGATCTCCCCTAAAGACAAGATGGATAGGCACTCATAGACAGCATCACTATTTGCCCTTGCAAGTTCGTAACCTTTGCGAGTAAAAGCTGTTGCATCAGAAGCCTTTGCCTCTACGTAATTCACCCTTCCTTCAGCAATATATGCCAGTGGTTTAAAACACAAAAGATCTGGATGTCGGTCTAGGATAGCACTCGCCTTTGAAAGCAGTTTCGTTCCTTCAGGGCGCAATGCTAGGTTATATGCATGCGCGAGAAGAAGCTCTGCTGCAATCCAATTATCTGATGGGGGTTTCAGTGCTGAATCCAAAGTCTGCAATATTGCTTGACAGTTTTCGTATTTGTAACTCTCATGTGTCCCCCAGTAATATGTCCATGGCTTGATAGTTGCAAGCGAGTCGTATTTATCTAAAATGGCATTTCTGAGGGCACCGGCATCTGCATACCAGCATTGAGCCGCTGCAATATACACCAAGGTGTCTGAGGCGTCTTTCTCAAGGACCAAATTGCACAGATGTTGCACAAAATCATAGTAGCTGCTGGATTCATCCATCAAAGATTTCAGTATGGACTTGGATTCTTCATCAATGAATGGATAATACTTCGTGATGGTCCCCATCGGTTTCATCAGACGACCTCTTTCTCCTGAATAAGACTTTCAATCTCTTGGATTCTGTCAATGATTCTTTTTCGAAGTGTAGCAACACCTTTGGAGTCCGTAATCTCCAGTGCATCAACAAGAACTGCCTGTGCATTCTTGAGTTGATCATGCTTCTGATAGAACTCAGACTTGAGTAAAGCTGCATACATCCTGACGCCTGGTAGGTCACGCTCAACTGCGAGTGCTTCAAGCTTAGAGAGCCATCGTCCTGGGGCCACGATTTTGGAACTATCCAACGATTGATTGTCAATCAGAATCTCAGCTCTTGCTAAATCAAGGAGAACCCGGATCTGATTGGTACCTGAAGGAAGCCGTTCTGTAATTTCCCAAGCATGCTCTAAGGAGTCTAGGGCAATCAAGAAATTTCCTTTTTTTAACTCAATCACTCCTGAGATAAAATAGTAGTCGCCAAGATAGGATTCCACACCTGATTTAATTATCAATTCGTGCGAAGTATCTAGAATTTGTTCGGATTCATCTATTCGGTTTAGGAGTGCTAATGCCCAAGCTTTCAAATTGAGCATTAACGGACTCTTAAAATTCCCACAACTTTTGAAACCTTTGTTGATCCATTCAAGTGCTTGTTGCCCATCTCCTAATGTGGCGTAGGTAGTTGAGAGAATTTCCCAAAGAGTATCGCTCGGGTGCAATTCTCCCAGCGTCTTCAGGATTTCAAGATGACACGAGATGGCGAGGTCATACTCACCCAATGTATTAAACACTATTGATGAATCATTCAAAACCTCGCATATAAAAAAGGGTACCTCCAAATCTTGAGCTAGGCCATAGAGTTCCTCGAAGACTGCTGATGCATCCTGAGCATTGACACATCTCAGAGTGTTTCCCTCATTAAGCGCATTCATGTACTTGTACAGTGCGTCATCATTTTTCTCAGCTAGATCCCTACCCCTTCGAAGGACAACAAGGGCCTCCTTTGTATCTCCTTCTATTAGCTTTGTCCACCCTTCTAATGCACATATTATAGATTCAAAACAACCCAGCAGCGGGTTCGCATCAATCAGACTTTTTGCTTTCTCAAGGGGTTCAAATTGACTTATAACCTCGCCCATCGGATAATGAAATAAGGCATGAAGAATGTGAAGCTCGGTTTCTATCCAATCCTTCAGCGAGGAGTCTATCGCGGTCTTTATAGATTGAACAACAGCATCATGTTGTAATTCTTGGTCTCTTTCCGCTGAGCCATGATAGTAAACCCAAGGCTTAATCCAGGGTACATTTTTGTACTTCTCGTGAATCGACTTCATTCTCGCTTCTATTCTGCACCACCAGGCCTGAACGGCAGCAATATACGCCAGATTGACTGGGACTTCATTCTCGAGAACAACCTCACATAATCGCTGCGCAAAGTCATAGTAGCTGCTCGATTCTTCCATGAGAGAATTCAGTATCGACTTACTCTCATCGTCGATAAATCTGTAATACTTCGTAATAGTCCCTAAAGGTTCCACTTAGCTGCACTCCCTCGAGAGTTT
>JBHLOX010000084.1:0-12058 GCA_048940045.1 Promethearchaeota archaeon | reverse complement strand
TCTGCTATGTTAGCAATTAATGAAGGAAGTTGTACTCGCTCATTGAAAAACTTGGTCGCGAGGACATATCCACTCATCTTACTCAGCACCCAATAATTACTAAATCTCAAATCTGATGCTTATGAATACGAGCATCATCTTATTTCAGTCAGTTATGTATCTTGTATAAGTACTAAGCGCTATAATCTAGGGAAACTCTTTAACAAGCTAGTGAAAGAGATGACAACAGAGGTACTCTAATGAAGAAGATTGCAGTTGTGTTAGGTAGAGGCGGTCACACTGCACAAACATTCGCACTAGTCGATTCATTGGGAGATGACTTTGAGTACATCTACTTCATTGGACTTCTTGATAGATTAACACCAATGAAGATTCGACAAAAAGGGAAAATACTACGAGTGTTCACTCCTCGTTTGCTCCCTCAAGATTCTCGATTTATGTCAGCAATCCGCACAATTCTCACGCTTATTCTTTCGTTCATCTATTTGATGGTTCTACGACCACAGATTGTCCTTAGTTGCGGAACAGGCATGACTGTCCCTGTGTTTTATTCCGCCCGAACACTTGGAATCCAAACTGTGTTTATAGAGAGCATGTCACGAGTTGACACACTCTCTCAGACAGGTCGCTTGCTTCTGGGTAGAGTCGATCTCTTCATGGTTCAATGGAAACAGCTTGCAGACAAAATTCCCAGTGTTGTTTATGGAGGTCAGCTGCTTTGATCTTTGTCACAGTTGGAACTGCATACTTTGATCCACTAGTCAAAAAGATGGATGAGTTGGTTCAAAATGGCAAGTTGAACGAGCCAGTTGTAGGACAGATTGGCCGGGGAGAATATATTCCTAAACATTTCAGATACTTCAGATTCCTCAAGAGTCTCAATGAAGCATACGACAAAGCTTCAATCATTGTGAGTACCGGTGGTGCAGGAACAACGATGGAATGTGTAACTCGCGGACTCAAGCTCGTAGTTGTGGAGAACACTTCTTTGATGGAGGGTCATCAGGCGCAGTTGATACGTGAGATGGAGCGGCGAGGACACTTAGTTTGGTGTAAAGACCTTGACCAGCTCTCATCGTGTATAGAACAGGCAAGAATGAAGGCCTTTACTAAGTATATTACCGATGATAATTTGGCCGCAGGTCAAATTCGAAATATCTTAGAAACTCTATGATTCATCATCCCCCTAATTGATACAATTCTTAAGTACAGCAACACCGTGGACTTGTGCTGACTCAAAATGACTAAGAACATCGAAACGAATCTGAGGAGGATTATAGAGGTTTCAACTAGGAAAGCGGCAATTGAGGAATGGAAGGCGGCATCTGAGAAACAGATGGTCCCATTGTATAACTATCGTCTAGATCATATTGAAGAGGTAGTTGTTCTTTCAAAGTATATCGCGTCAGGAACTGATGCGAATATGGATGTCGTTATTTTAGCCGCTTGGTTGCATGACCTTGCAAAGCCGGGAATTGGAGGCATTCCTGCGGAGCATCATGGGATTGCAAGCGCAAAGCTAGCTGAGGACATCCTCACAGAAGAGGGCATAGATTCGGAGAAGATCGCCCAAGTCTTAGATGCAATCCGCAAGCATGTAGGACTTACTATCAGAAAGCCTCTCCAACCAATCGAAGCACAAATTCTCTGGGAGGCTGACAAGATACTCAAACTTGGAATGATAGGCTTTATCCAAGGTTTGCTGAATGGCATACGGTTATTTCCTGGTAGAAGCATGAGCGAGATTGCAGATGGTTTCAATGAGTTCATTCCTCTCGCATCAGACATCACAGAGTGCATGGTGACAGAAAGGGGTAAGGAACTCGCACGAAAACGCCTAGAAAGTATCAAAGACGTGACCAGGTATCTCAATGAGGAAATTGGACTAAGAATATAGGATGGGCGAAGTATGGCGTCAAGCAAAGATACAGTGACTGCGGGATTTCTAGCCATTGGAAATGAACTTCTTGATGGGATTGTCCTCGAAACTAATTGTCACTGGATGTCAGTAAGACTCGTAGCATTGGGGGTTGATATCCGCAGGCGCGTATCGGTGAGAGATGAGATAGACGAAATAGGTAAAGCATTGCAATTCGCTAGAGAAGTTTGTGATGTGATTATCACATCCGGGGGCCTTGGGCCTACCCATGATGACATGACCTTGCAAGCAATAGCATCGGCTCTTGGAAGAAGTCTAGTTGAAGACAAGAGGGCGATAGAGATAATCGAGAGACAGTACAAAACGCTTCATCAGAAGAAGATTGTTTCTACACCAAATATGACTGAGGCAAGAAGAAAAATGGCTATACTCCCAGAGGGAGCAATTCCTCTCGATAATCGTGTAGGTGGTGCCCCAGGAGTTAGAATTCATGATGGAGATACAACGATTTTCTGTCTCCCAGGTGTACCTGCTGAGCTGGAATTTATCTTCGAGGACTCTGTTGTTCCATGGATAAAGGACAATGTTACTCAGACATTCTATGAAGAACTAGTTGAGTTTCAAATGAGGGATGAATCAGTTTTTGCACCTGCAATCGACTCTGTCATGAGGAAGATTCCAACAGTCTACATCAAGTCGCTTCCAAAACCCTATGGAACATCAAAGGGCATCAGAGTCTGGTTTTCTTCCCGTGGAACTGATGATAGAGAGTTAAGGCAACATGTTAAGGATGCAATCACTAGTCTGGAAAAAGCCACAGGAACTCGCTCGAAACCTGTTGAAAAATAAGTTGATGTCTGCCGATAGATATATGCACTAGTTTGGCACGAACACCCAAAGAGCGGAAAAGTCATGCAAGTAGAATTCGCCATTGTCCTTGGGGACATTATTGTCTACTTTATCGCTTTGATCTATGCAGTGATTATTCTGACTATTGCAGATTTAGCGAGAAAAAAACGTAATCTGGGGTCGGAGGTGACAAGGCGGATTGTACATCTATTTGCAGGTGCAGCAATCTGGACTGTGCCTTTTTTTCCACATCCCTGGGTAGCTACCCTTGTAGGACTTACTTTTGTCATAATGCTACTTCTTGCGAACACTGATCGATTCGGTGGATTCTTTGCGGCTATGGCTAGACCTGAAGATTTGGAGCACAATAGCGTTAGAGGTCCATTTTGGTATGCTGTTTCTATCACAATTCTTACTGCACTATTCACCTTCACAGGGTACTATGAGTTATATTTCGTGCCTGGGGCTGCGATTCAAATCATGATGTTTGGAGATGGTATGAGTGCACCAATTGGAATGAAGTATGGACGGAACTCAACAAGAGTTATTTTTGGCTCTAACAGAAGTATCCCGGGAACCCTCTCTGTTTTCATTTTCGGCTTCCTTGGAGCTCTTCTTGCTTTCTGGTGGTTTGGAATAGTAAGTTTGATTGATCCTATTTTCATTACCGGAGGCAACATTCTCTGGTTTGAGATGATTGTACTCGCCCTAGTTGGAGCCATCACGGCAACACTTGTTGAACTCATAAGTCCAAAAGGTACAGACAACATCACTCTACCCCTAATAACATGTCTAGTAATATTCCTGTTTGCATTGCAACTTGGAGTAGTTTTTCTCTAAAACTAAGAATCGACCACAAGTCGGTAATAATATGTGACACCAGCTGTAGGACTGGACCGCTCAACACGTATTACTTGCCCTGGCCGAGCACCCAATACACGAGCTGCTGGATCCCTGCTCTGAATACGGGGCAGGTGTGTCTTGTTTATTCCATAATGCTCGAGGACCAGTTGAATTTCTGAATCCTCTGCAATTACATGGGTTGGGACCAGCTCGTGACCAAATAGGTCAAAGGATGCATAGTTTCCTTCTACCAACTCTACCTTCGAAACCTTTGCATACTTATTCGAAGCAGGTGTAAAACGAGAGCCTCCGACTAACATTCCACGCTGAGATTCTGTTTCCTCCATCTCTTTGACTAATTCCCTAACTATAGCTACTCCTACAACTTTCTCCTCCTTTAAAATCCAAACAACATACTTTAGAAAACCTTTCTCAGAATCTCTTGTTGGATGAAGAACATACCTATCTTCATACTCAAAAAGCTCATCTGCAGTAAATCCGCGGAGCGCCAACAAAGCTCTCGTCTTTATGACCATAGCTGGAATATCAGGTAGCTCAGACAAAGTGGAAAACACCCGTGATAATGACTCGATTCTAAGCCATTGATATAAACATTGTCAAATTTTGGCAGTTTAACGAGTTATGGTGTTTAACCCGAAACAACCACAAGTCTATAATAGAAACTCTTTCCAGCTGTTGGGCTATTACGCTCAACTCTTATAACCTGACCGGGTCGTGCACCCAGAACTTTGACGGCAGGATCATCTCTGAAGATTCTTGGTAGTTGATTTTTCTTAATCCCATAATGCTCTAGGACAAGCTGTACTTCCTCATCTGACGCGATTATGTGCGTTGGCACCAGTTCATGTTCAAAGAGGTCGAATGAGGCATAACCACCATCAACAAGCTCAACCCTAGAAATAAGAGCCATTTTCTTGGCCGCCGGAGTGAATCTAGTGCCACCCACTAGCATTCCGCTTTGAGAGCTAGTTTCTTCCATTTCACGTGCTAGATCTTTAACATACGCAACGCCAACTACTTTGGGTTCCTTCAAAATCCAGACCACGTATTTTTGGACTACTCCTTGAACATCCTTAGTCGGGTACATAACATACCTGTCGTCATATTCTAGAACTTCGGTAACTGAAAAAGATCGTAGATTGAGAAGCCCTCTTGTACGTCGGACATTAGTGGGAAGTTGTATCATTATTAGCACCCTCAGAAGCGTTGGCTTCGCCCCTCTAGAATCAATATAAACATTGTCAAGTGTGAGGATTTAGATACATGACCCTTTGCCAATTCTAAATCGGAATAGACTCTAATCGTCCTCGAATAGTCTCATGGGTTGGTTGCAACAAACCAGTGTGCCTACTCCGGATTTCTTGACTTCTACAACCTGCTGACAAACATCACAGACATAAATGCCGCCTTCTTTTGCCAATTTTCAGTTCCTCCAATATTGGTACGCATTTTGTAATCTCCCGAGATTTATGGGTTTCTGACCATCTCAGAGTTAACTCAGAATACAGAAGATACGAACGCTTTTACGAGATTGCTCTTTAGCGACAGGCGCTAAACACTCAAATACTGTAATGACCTTCAAGCAGTAGTACAGGTAAGAGGCGATTTGCTTGGCCGGTATTACAAAGGGAATGATTGCGAACGTGCACAAGAAGAGGGAGATTAGCCTTCCAGAGGATTTCTTCAATAATGCTGAATTGAAAGATATGAAGGCTGCAATGGTAATCTACTTCGAAAGGTCAGGGGAGATTCGTCTTATTCCTATGATGAAGGAAGGTGGGGCACGAGTTAGGTTAGAGGTAGAGAAGGTAAATCCCGCCTTGATGCAAACAATGACTCAGCTGTTCAAGCAACATGACCTCAAAGTTCTATTCACTACAGGGTTCTGTTTCGAACAGAATCGCTGTATCTATGAAGTCTATTTCTCAGCAGATAACATCAAGGAAAAACAAGACACTATTAGAGCCACAATTGAGAGTATTCCAGGATTATATGAGAGTGAATTTGAGATACTCGAAATTGGGAAGGAATGGTAGACTAATTTCCCTCACGACTTGAGCTGGTGTAGGAAAGAGGATACTAGAATCATTTGATTCGTAATGCTACATTCTCCTTTGAAGTAGTTTCTACTACCTCCATCTTTACTTTCAGTAGAGACTCAAGATAACCTCGAATGAATGGTGCAGGATAGAATGGACTCGCGATAACCACCAAATCCTCATTTAGAGATATTGAACCCCAACCATTCTCTTGAAGCAGTTTTAACACGAGATCACGACTTCCAGCATCTTTTGGGTCTCCACCATAGAACAGACGCACAACATCAGCAATTGGTGATTGGCTTCCGGCTGTTTCTCCAAGCTCATACTGATCTGTGGGTGTTAATTTAGAGAAAAATAGTGACGACAGTGTTTCAGACTCGAAGACAGCTCTGAAGGAATTGACATAGACGCCACGCTCATTCCATTTGTGAACTGTGAAGTCCAGAAACCATCTGACTGCATCTTCAATCAGCTGTGCTCGAGATCGTCCTACCCGCTCTTGTACAAGGTCATCAATCCTATTTACCAATGATTGACTCATTGTGACACTGATTATCTTCTTCTTATCATCTTGCGACAATCTCATTGCCTCCCGTCATGACTACTGCTCTGTTACTGTCATGAACAAATAGACAGTATTCGTGTCTACTTAAATTCACTAGAAGTAATGCAAAGCTACTATATGAACCCTTTGGGCAAACCCCGAGTTGCAGGGTGTCCACAGGCAAACCTTAATCGGATAAAAAACCAGACCTCACTGGAACATCAATGACGTACTGTGAACTCTGGTTGGAATCTGGTGGCGGACTCTCACAGTTTCGGGTAGCTCTACTAGTACCTGATGAATTCGAACTGCCTGAAGGTTTCACCCTTGTCGATGCTCAGCATGACTCTAACAAGAAATTCTATGTATCCGATTGGTACGAAGGGATAGTCGCCGCCAAGAAAGCAATAGACGCTGCTGCTCAATTTTATTCGGACAGGGATCTCAAATTTCTCTACTACCGAGAAATACGAAAACCAAAATGAATTAGAAAAAAAAAAAAAACAGGAGAAGAGGGGTGAGGCACCCCTCTGAACTCATGGCCAAGCCACTAGTCCAACTAGTGCTGGATTGAGGATTACTATCACACCAACTGCAATTGCGGCAAGTCCTACGAGTACACTCACAGGAACTGACGCGAATATCTTTCCAATCAGTTGGATAAGCTTGATTATCAATCCACCAACTACGTATGCAACGCAGAATATGATGAATCCGATAACCAGCAGACCTTTGCCAGAGGTCAGCCAAATAGCTGCATCCTGAATAACTGGAACAGTAGTCAAAGGTATCAGAAAGCCATAGATCACTGCTGTACCGAAGACAGCTACTGCTAAGGCAAAGACTAGGGCAAGTGGGAATTTGGATAGTATTCTCATGACTAGTGAGAATCCCATGAGGACAAGCACACCTGCGACGATAATTGCGTCAGGCTGTACAGTCCAGACGACATATCCTACGAATATGTCTAGGATTCCAACAAAGAAGCCCAAGTAGGTTCCTACAGCGACAAGTCCATCAAAGATGGTACCCAATATTGGTATTGGGTCTGTTATATTCTCAAGTAACCAGATTGCAAGGAGACCTCCTGATAATATGAGTGTCCAAGCGAGTATCCAGTCGTCTTGAAAGAACAACATGATGTCGGCGAGGGTCCAATCTAAAAATGGGATTTGAAGCATTATTACACCTCATCCTAACTATATCCGGAATAAGCATCAGGGCAAATAAATAGCTATGTGATGCTTTTCTCTAGACCTTCGGTGGATTTTTCTCTGCCCACTCGGGATATTTTTTTGCTAAAACTTCGTAATTCTCGAATAATCGAGGCATTTTTGCTTCTTTTCGCATTCCCTGGACTATCGGTCCTAGTCTGCCCCAAGCAAAATCGCCAAGCCAATCAAAGGCCAAATCTTCACTAAGAAGGCCTCTGTTTACTAAAACGCCTGCAAGTTCCCCATACGAGGCATAGATCCTGACCATTCTATCCCCTTCGCTTCCAAAGGGATATTTTGATTTGAACTCATCGTAATTATCTACATCGAGTTTTTCAAATACCCACCAATTAGCTTCAATAGCCTCGTCATCATTACGCGCTATTGCAAAGAGCTGGATTAGCAACTCAGCATCTTCTTTCTTAGGTTGTGACAAATCTCTCCTCTCCTATGAGTGTTGAAATGCAAGAAATCGTCGTCCACTCTCAGATCCACTGGGAGTCTTTTAGTAATGTCATAGATATGACAACACTGCTGAAAAATCTCCAGTGAAGCCTTGACATAAGGTTTCCGCTAATTGGTTTCATCATCCAAAGCCCATGATCGTTGACGATAATGCAAATGATATCCAGAATAGGAGGCCGCAAATGAGTCCTATCACGGTTGGGCGAGAACCATTCACCATTCGAGTGTTTTGATAACCAGTAGATATTGTTGTAATGCCTAATGTGAGAAGCAAAGGAAGGATATCAAGAGTTGTGATACTGCTAGGTGTCCATATAGGACCTTGTGAGAGGAGTGAGCCAATGAATAAGAATGGAGAGAGAGAAGCTAGCGTTCCCAATACGACTGCACTAGTAATTGTAAGTAGGTAAACCTTCATCCTTTGAGCCGCGATAATTGAATCCCTTTCTTTTGCGACAGCAGACCGTTGAACAAGACGAGCTGCTATTCTCGTGAGTCGATCACCTGCAGCCTGAGCAGAAGTTTCACACATGATGACAATCATGTTTAACATCTGCGAAACACGCTGTCCCAGGGCCTCCTCAGATGCACGAGTCATTGCTTCTTCTATACTCGCGTCCTCATGATAGACTGCGTTCAATGCTATATCAATTAACCTTTGAACCTCAACATCGAGATCATCACGAATGGAATCTAAAGACACCTCAAGAGTATCACCTGATCTCAGCCGTTCTCCAAGCAATATGAGGAAATTCAGAAATGCATCATACTCACTGATTATCTCATTCTGCGATGGAGCCACGATCGATTTTTCTCTTGGCCTGTCGAAATAGGCAGAGAACTGACGCGAAAATCTGCTCTTAAACAGAGCATTCAATAAAATGAAAACGGGTGCAACAAGCACAATCAAAATACTAGTTGCGTATCCTGCAAGTGATACTGTTAATGTGAACATAATCGGAAGATAGGTCACCAAGGCAGCTACAATCAATAGTCTACTCTCTAACTCGAGATTCTTCTGACGCAGAGCTAGGTCCGCCTCGAATGACTCCCCTGAGAGTAAGTCAATCAGGTCGGTCTTCTTCTCTAAGGATGAAACAATTGCAGTGAAGTATCGCCTCAGGTCATCGGATGGTTGATCCTTTGCAAACTCCATCAGACAGGTTTCGGGTGGAGTTCCCTCGTTTATTTTTTTAATCATCTGCATAAAGGCTTTTGAGAGATAGGGGTGGTCTGATTGAGCTACCATCTCAATCGCGTCAAATATTGTGCCGCCTGCTTGAAACACGAGAATGAACTGCTCGAAGACAAGATCTGCCTCTTCCGAGAGACCTAGCTTGTAGTTGTTCATCATCGACACTGGATATGACACAATTATGTAGTATGTCACGACAGCTGCAAGTCCCGCGATAGGTGCGACAATGAGCAGATTGAGTTCAAGAAGTGTGAGTAAAAAAACTAAGAGGAGAAGTACAAGAACCGATAGTAGATTTGCCGCAGCCTCCACACCTCTAACTGAGATGTCCATCATTGGAGTAAGAAACTTCACCGCTTTCTGTAGTTGTCGATCATCCTGCTTTCGACTTGTACGCCCAGCGAATCGTTCACTGAATCTACAGAGTTTCTCATACAACAATGCCAAGTCCTCTAGAAGCTATGTCTTCTAGGATTCTCTTAAATTGCCCGATGTTTGAAAAGAAAGAAAGTCCCTGGAGTTCTGAAAAAAGAACCCAGGGATTATTTTAACATATCAGCGTCTTCGTCGAATTATTACCCAGATGATTCCAACAACACCTACGATTAGAATCAAGGCAAAAACACCACCGCCACCGGCAGGTTCTTGGTAGATGTTAGTATATGCAACATATACGGGATCCTGTTCAACTCTTAGCGAGTTCCATTCTGGGAAGGTTACTGCATACCACCATTGGCTGTTGTGGAATACTGCACCTGATGCAACATTTGTCACCATGTCACCAACGGTCGCATAGACTGATCTTAACTGAGCAGACAGACCATAAGCCATGTGTGCAAATACCCACGCAGAGAATGGTGCTTGCCAAGCAATCAGAATGAGATCACTCAATCGAACCCCCAGTAATGTGTTGATTGCAGTTTCATCCGAAGATACAGTAGTCCAGGGATCTGTTGTTTCATTGATGAGTGTATATGAACGTCCCAGACCAATATCAAAAGCACGTTCATCGTTGTTTCCTACTCTGATGCTGAGGTCTTCATCTAGTGCAGTCGTTGCTGTAGGTGGAGTCAGTTCCACACCAGACTCAGTTGCAACAGTATACCGTGATGTGAAAACTGATAGATAGTGGACTGCAGAAATCTCCATAGTGTCAACAATCAAATCAGTTGGCTGGAAATCCGCACCCCAATACTTCAGTTCTTTGACCTGACCAAGTGTGTACAGTGTTTCAGCATGTACCTGACCAGTTTCATCAATGGTTATGTCATATTGAATCACTAGTTCACTAATAACAACTTGCAGAATTGGCCAAGCTAAAGAAATCCAAAAGCCAAGAGGATTATTTGCATCGACTACTCTGCAGGTCATATTTGTATAACGCATTCCCATCCGATAGTGAGTATCACTAAGCTTTGTTGCAGGAATTGGCTCTACTCTTGGTTCATACTCAGGCCAAGTGTCATCAGACGCCAGTGGTACAACATACCATGCCGGTTCGTTTCCAACATCTGGCAGGTTGTTGTTTCCATAGGTTTCGTTATGTGCAAGTAAGAACGCAAATATCGCACCAATAAAGACCTCTCTGTTCTGTGGCGTCTTGAAATGCATACCAAACAGTTGGTAAGGTAGAACCATCTCTGTGACGTTTTCTCCATCTGTCGTATTCATGTTGTTGAATGCAATTAAGAAGGATTGGAATTCACCAACGTGAATAAAAGAAGCTGTTAGGCTTGCGTTCGTTCCATCTTCACCTTCAATGCGGATTGAGTCATTTGTCCAGTACTCTTCCTCGAATGTGTGACCAAAAACGGCGGCTTCATCACCAGCAGTCCAAGCACTGGCATTGGGAATGAAAACAAATGGTATTGCTAGAAGAGCCACGATCCAAAGGGTCATGACTTTGATTTTTGTAGCGCGCATATCAAACTCTCCATACTTTCTTTTTGAAACTTATATTAAAAGACAAATGTATGATAGATTCATTGTATGCTTTTACCAGAAATCAGTGAGTTTTGTCTGGCTTTGGAAAGCAGTGTAGATTCTACTCGTTTCCAACCATCTGTGCATTGGTATTCGCAGGTTTGGTGCGATATAGTTAAGGGCTTCCTCAAGACTGCTAAAGCTCTTCACTGTTGTTTCTAATGCCCGCTTTGCTATTTCTCTGAATCGCCATACTCCAAGGGGTATCCATTGCTGAGGGTCAATCTCCATGAAAACAATGACACCTGCTTGTCGTCGAATATAAGATAGATACTCTAGGGCTGGAAGTCTAGTTGCATAATATGCTCCAACCACATCCTTTGCGTAGTCCTTTCGACCCTTGAACCATTCATGGTCAGAGATAATGGGGGGTCTGAGTCCACCTAACCAAGATTCCATAGCCTCAAATTGCCAACCACTGGGGAGAAACAGAAGAACTACAGTATTGCCAAGAGCCTTGTCAATACTCACCCTGAAGTCATTTATCCATGGATTTCTCAGGACTTCTTTATGGAGTTGTTTTCCAACTATATCATCTGTTGCTGTTATACTCCATTTGGTTGGAACAAGTCTTCGCTTCTTCTTTTGCCCGATGGTTCCTACAGAAAGAAGTCGTGTAATGTGTTCAAATCTAATCCCACCATCAAATAGGTTCATGACTCCAGTTACAGCTTTGAGGTCTGTATCAGAAGTCACTCGGTCAATCACTTTTGGAACCTTGGGATTGTCATCGATCTTGAATGTCCGAAGTGGAGCTGATGGTCCAATTGGAAGTGTAACATCGGAGAATACAGTGGTGAACTGTGGTCTCTTGAGCAACGTCGCCTCAGAAACAAGAGGGGTTTCCGAGAGTGCGAGGGTTTGAGTTTCAGCAAGGTCTCTTGAAGGGTCAGAGGCTTCTGTTACTGGAATGTACTTCTTAGTCCGAACCAGACTGAAACGAAGTGATAGAATCTCATCAATTGTCTTTGTCAACCAATGATCAGGACGTTCCATGAACCTTGCTTCGTCTGATCGAACAGG
>JBHLOX010000249.1:0-3001 GCA_048940045.1 Promethearchaeota archaeon | reverse complement strand
GGTGCCTCAACATCGGTCAGGAAGACCGCTTGTTCCCTACAGCACTCACCACAATGTGTACACCAAGAATCCATTATTTCCCTGAATTCTCTCACTGCTTTCTCTATCACCATCGGTTCAGTAGGTGATGAAGACTCGTCCGTGTATTAAGGTAATCGAGAATAGAAATTGAAGAAATGACACCGCCTCTCAGAAATTCAAAATCATGTGAAAATCACATCAGGGAATTTCGAGATGATGATACCATTGAGGTACCTCATGCTAGGAGCCTTTGCAGTTTCTTGAACCTCTTTCAGTATCCTTCGAACATCATCGTACTTCCCTTGTCTGTAGCGAAGCTTGGCTCTGAGAATCATTGATTGGGCTGTAAAACCAGGAAGGTCATGCTCTTGCACGTACTCCTCAAGTTTCTTCATCCATTGTCCAGACATATCATGATTTTCCTGTAGTAATGTATCTGCGAGCGTGTCAATCTCTATTTCTGTTAGATTGAGAAGGCATAGGTTTTGAAACAGAGGGGCGGGATTTTCAGCAGCATAATCAAGCGCTTTTCTGATGTTTATTACAGCGTTTTCAAAGCGCACCTCTGCTTTATCAAGCAGTCCTTCGATTAGATAGTACCAGGTCATTTGTCCACTATCGCCGGACTTCAATACATGTTTTTGAAGTACTTCGAGCACTTCTTTTGCTTCTTCACACCTTCCAAGATTGATTAAAGCCCAGGCTTGTTGTGCTCGAGCATACGGTAGATAATGATGTTGTGGTTCCTCTGGAGTAAAAACCTCTCTTGAGAATTTCAAAGCCTTCTCCCCATTTCCACTCAGATTGTAAAACATTGCAATGACGGCATAAGTAAAGGTGCCAGTCACGCCAAGTGACTCTTCAATTGCCTTCCATTCGTATTGATACTCAATTGCGGCATCAAACTCTCCCCTCATTCCCATGATGTGCCCCATAATATGCTGAATTAGTCCAATGTTGAACGCATACCCCAGTTTCTCACTCAGTTTTCTTGCTGTAATTAGCATATCTATTGCTTTTTGGAGATCAGTATGTTTGGTCTGGTTCGCAACCTTCACAAGAATGAATGCGACAGCGACCCTATCATCGAATTTCCTAGCTATTGCCAATGCTTGTCTTAGATGAGATATTTGTTCTCTTATTGCACTGCCTTTCTCATATTTCTGTGCCGCTATCCGGAGAAGATATGATTCAAAATATAGCATCTCGCTGTTCTCTTTCGCAGCAGCTGAAATCACATCAAGTGACCTAACCTCTGTATCAGCTTCAGTAAAGTAAGTAGTGATAGATAGTCTCCATTGAAGGTATAGATGGCTTGCTATCCAGTCATTGGGTGCTGCATTGAGTGCGCTCATAAGGGACGCTTTCACTTCACTCCAACTGATGTTTGCACCCCTCTCCACCTCAACATTCAGAAGGAGTGGTTTGGCTAAGTCAGTCACTTTGCCTGCTGCCTCTAGCCTATCGATCAGATTATAGTTCTCAATCCGAAATGCAAACAAGAATGCCAAGTATTCCAGTACTGGAGATGATGGATCAGAGATGACCATGTCACAGAGTTTCTCTGCAAAATCAGCATAATTCTCTGCATTGTTCATCACTAATTCCAGTGTATTCCTTGTCCTTTCATCGACATGTGGAAAACACACTGTTATCGTGCCAAGTGGCTCCATTCCTACCGCTTCCATCACAAGAGTTACAGTTCACATATGTTGACTCTCTCTTTCCGAGTTCACGTATGTTAAGTTTTTTACTTTAATGTTTTGCTACAAACATGCAAGTGAAGATATCATCATTTCTCTAGTCATGTAGCTCAGATATAGACTGGAGTTACTCAATACACCAGAGAGTCGACTTCATATCTGAGAATTCCTATATCCTTGCTGTAATGTACGAGATAAGATCACTGCATTTGTCAGACAGAGATGATGTTCTAGAGATAGCCAGAAACACCTGGGAAGGGCATGACTATATCCCGTACCTCTTTGATACCTGGTTAGAAGACAGACATTCACATACCGCAGCAATTGAACAGGAAGGTCATGTGGTTGCACTTGCAAATCTCAGAGTGATAGAGAATGGAAAGACGGGATGGATGGAGGGTCTTCGAGTCCATCCTACTTATCGTGGCAAAGGCTTGGCAACACTTCTCACACAGCATGTTGTTAAGGTGGCAAACGAAATTCCAGTTGAAAGGATTCGATATACAACGGCTGTGGGAAACAAACGGTCACTACACTTGGGAGAAAAGGTGGGAATGACAAGAAGTTCAACACTTGCGATACATTGGCAAGACCAGATTGATGAGATTGAGCTACCTGCTTCTGACCAGTCACTGCAATCAGTCACTCCTCTGTCTATCTATCAAGAGTTAGTCGATTCGAAGATTGTTCCTTACAATATCCTGATTTATGACTGGAAAGCAGTCGACATAACAAAAGAGAACCTTGAGAACATTGGATCTGTCACTGAGTCTTGGGCTGAAATGAGGGAAGGCCGAATAAACTCTGTTTCGTTTGGTCTTTCGAGAAAAGACATATCTGGTTCTCAATGGAGTTGTGCAGTCTATGCTGCAGATGGACCAAGCTTTCTCAGTCAAATCTTCCACAACCTGACAATCGCTCAGAGTTCAAAAGCCAAGTCAATTTTCCTCACATATCCTCTGAAGTTTGTAAAAACCCTCTATGCCCTCGATTGGATTCAACCAGATGAAGATGAAGAGATGGCTATTACCCTGCTTGAAAGGGTTTTCTAAGGACCTCCTCTAAAGGATGAAGATGAACTAAGCAAAGCTGAATTATGGCCTAGAGGAAACATCGAACGACATGAAGATACCCAGAAAGAAAATGAGGTCAATTTTCTATACCAAGGTAGCACCGCGAAATGTAATCCTTCTCACATCTGCTTAGGACTGTCTTCCTCGATTGAATTCAACTATAGCAATTACTATTGTCACCATCACAGCAATTACTCCAAGAAC
>JBHLOX010000083.1:0-12153 GCA_048940045.1 Promethearchaeota archaeon | reverse complement strand
CGGGAAGGTTTCAGGAACCTATAGAAAGATCCACCCTTTCCAAGAGGAACGGGATGTCTTCATGGGAGGGGACATGTTAGCTATCTTCGATTGCTCTGGAATAAAAGTGGGAGTCCAGATATGCTACGACATCAGATTCCCAGAAGTAACAAGAAAGCTCGCTCTTGAAGGTGCAGAGCTTGTTCTAGTGCCTGCAGCGTTCCCAGATCCAAGGGGGGAGCATTGGAATACACTTGTGAGAGCAAGAGCGATAGAGAACCAACTCTATGTGGCTGCTACAAACAGGATTGGTTTTGGGTTTGATGGCAAGACATACTTTGGTCACAGTCAGATGGTTGATCCGTGGGGAGTTGTCCTTGGGAGACGTAGTTCAGAAGAACGGCTTATCACCTCTGAAGGAAACACTGAGATGATACATACAGTACGATCTCAGGTCACATGCTATGATGACATAGCTCCTTCAGGATATGACAATATACAAAGATTCGGGAGTGAAACCAAGAACACAAGCGTTAAGTGAGGGGTCAATCGTGTACATAAGCTGGAGGAGTATTAGGTGGATCAAACAGAACTCATAAAGAAAGCAGTTCGCGACTGGTTCTCACGTGAAGGGGTCAAAGTTGAAACCATCAAGAACCCACGAGCGGAGTTTCTATTTAAGGTGAAATTCCATAGGTTCTTTTTCTCAATCGTCAGACCCAATGACCAGAGGTATCTTCAGATTGAGTCACAGGTCATGATCTCACCACAACATCAGAAGCTCCTCTCTATAGAGAAGATGCGTGGATTTCAGATGGACGCAATGAAGTTCAGTTTCCAAGAAGGGATCTCAATGGGTTTCATTCAACCTCGACCTGGTCAACCTGGACCACAACCTCCAGGACCAGGATTTGTCATCTCTGACAGGATATATGATGATGCATTCACAGAGGACCTTCTCTGGAGAACCATGCGGAAACTGCATGGAGCAATCGACATGGTGATTGCTCTTCTAAATGAAGTCACCGGACAACCTGGTCCCAAACCCGATGACACTACAGATACTGGACCTTCATACTACACCTAAATGTGACGAGCTTGACAGTTTTTCGAGCAATATACATAGTAGCTCCCTTTTTCAAATCAGAGGAAATAAGAATAGGATAGCTATAGCAGCGCTTTAGGTGTCCCGCCGTCTAGTGCGGAGAGTGTTCGCATGAAACGTGTCCTTGCCCTACTAGTCATAATGGTGGCCATTCTAGCCATCCCACCATCAGCATATAGTCCTCCCGACACTATTGAAAATAAAACATACCCTCAACAAGGACAGGGCCATCTGTTTTCTACCTCATCCGCTTCAGGAACAGGGGATTCAAGAGCAGCTATTGTCTTTGCATCACGACAAATTAACAGTCTCAGTATTGATTTAGCGAACTCCTATACTAGCACGAGTGTTCATTCATGGGAGTTAGATCTATCCAATTATTTGATACCAGGATGGAGTCTTTATGAGGTTGATATTTCAGCTAATTCTATTACAGCGATTGCAGAACGGGAAACAATGGGAATAGTCCCAAACGACTATATCAAAATCGAAAATAATTCAGGTATTGTCACTGATGCGTTATACCAGGAATTCTATCGACAACCTCACGATGGTAAACTTGAGAATTATTCATTCACATATACAGCACCATACTATGACAGTTCAACTCTTGGAAATGCATACCTTGTGGTAAGAAGTAATTATTCAGATCCCCAAACGAATACGACTAGTTGGATTACTCCATTCACATTATCTACTAACACCGTTGTTACCCATGACTGTTCAGGTGACAGTGCTATCCTCAATGCGAGCGAATCCTACTATGTTGTGATTGACGGAACATCTATGACAGGGATTTATTATGTGCCACCTATAGACCAGTGGGAGTTTAATACAATCTGGTGGAGAGCTAGGTGGCCTAGTCTCGGTCTGGACACCGGCAGAAGTATTCGGAATGATGATTGGTATTCGTATGTTGGTGGGCAACAGAGAGAAGCCGAGTTGAATTATACATACACTCCATGGAACGGAACTGCTAACTCACCTCTCACTTATTCATCCCCAGCTAGTATATCTCTTAAAGGGAATGCGTCGGAATTGGTAGGGACATATTGGGCTTTCACTGATTCAAGTAATATCACAGCAATAAAATTTGATTCAAACCAATCTGTGAATATCAATTATAATTTGACACTATGGTATAAACAAACGAGCAATACAACAACTGATTGGAATATCCCATCAAGTGGTGCAGATGTTGAATGGAGTGTTGAAACTACAATTGAATTTCCAATGACAACGCAGGCGAAATATCTGAACATATCAATTCCAAGAACATGGGATCCCGATGGGCTCTATAATAGTACCCACTCATCAAATAATCATACCACATTCACTTCTACGGGGACTATAGTCACTTGTTCTCAGATGTACAATGAAACATGGACATTGAAACTGACATCTGAGAATCTTATGAAGACTCTCAAGACATACACGACTATTGATGATACAGAAGTTGCTACAGAGTCAATAATGACATCCGACATTGACATAAACTCCACAATACAAGAACCTGATACAGATCCAGTAACAACGGGCACTGTGAGCTTGGAGATATGGCACTCAGGCTCTGAGTTCTGGACACCATCAGACAAGTCAGTCACAAATGGCTTGGCTCATTATTATTGGAACATTAGCAATCCGTTGACAACCAATGGACAATACACTATTGAAACGCACTGGAGTAATGGAACGGAGGCAGGATATCTCTCCAAAACATTGCTTCTCTACTACCCAACGTCCATGGTTGCAGACTCTTACAATATTGATGCATTCACTGAGAGTGCCTTTGACATCAGAGTTGACATCACAGATACCTTCACACCTCAAGGGCTCAACGGAACTTACTTGAACCTAGTGTACTCGTTCGATGGTGCTGCGAACCAGAGTATGACGGACTTAAACAACGGAACATGGTCTGCCACTGTGTCCACAGCTGGAAAAACATTCGGTGATTATAATGTCCTAGTCTATGCAACAGGATATGCTATCCAAAATCGAAGCTTGCAGATAAATGCATCATTGATTCATGACACTGAGTCGCTTACTATACAATGGTCAAACACAAATGACATCACGTTTATAGAATCAACTGAACTCTCCGTCGCCTACAACAGGGTAGGAGGAACACCAATTGCTGGTGCTACAGTCAATATCACAATAAACTCAATTCCATACGAACTCACATGGAATGGAACCAGTGAAACCTACAAGAGAACATTTCTTGGTTCGGATATACTCCCAGGATTTGGAGTTCATAGTCTTGATATTCAAGCTTGGAAAGAGGGGCATAAACTACAGACAGACGATGCTCAAACTCTGACAATTCAAGAAGAACCGACCACACTCGACATTCAATGGTCCAATGGAAACAATATAACATATGTCAATTCCACAACACTCATCGCCAATTTCACAATGAGCGATGGTTCGCCAGTCCTCGGTGCTTGGATCAATGTGACGATTGGCTCAAACACATGGAACTTGACGTGGAATGGGTTGACTGAAGTTTACGAGTATGTGTTTGATGGAGATGCAGATCCTCCAGGTTTTGGAAATCATAGTCTAACCATTGTTGCCGACAAGTTCGGATATGTACAAAAAACAGCTAGTTCAGAAACGCTTGTTCTTCGGGAAGAGCCAACATCGTTAGTCCTGACTTGGTCCGCAAATAACAATATCACCTATGTCGAAGAAACATATCTCTATGCAAATTACACAATGAGTAATGGCACTGCAGTAGTGGGCGCTACTGTGAATGTAACAATAGATACACAGCCATGGACTCTCGATTGGCACTCACCCACTCAAACCTATAGGGTCTTGTTCACAGGTTCTGCTGATCCGCCAGGACTGGGAACGCACAACATTGTTGTTCTTGCAGACTTGTTCGGCTACGAATTACAGAATAATAATACTGAACAACTAATACTCCGTGAAGAGCCAACTACTCTTGTACTCTCTTGGTCGAATGGACATAACATCACGTATGTTGAGTCCACAACACTCATCGCCAATTTCACTATGAGTGATAATTCGCCAGTCCTCGGTGCTTGGATCAATGTGACGATTGGCTCAAACACATGGAACTTGACGTGGAATGGGTTGACTGAAGTTTACGAGTATGTGTTTGATGGAGATGCGGACCCTCCAGGACTTGATACTCATAGTGCCACTATTACAGCATACAAGTTTGGGTACGAGTACAAGTCAACAACATCAGTTTCATTGACATTTAGAGAGGAACCAACTACTCTTGTACTCTCCTGGTCGAACGAGAATAATATCACGTATATCGAGTCTACGACTCTAATAGCTAATTTCACGATGACGAATGGTTCTGCAGTCTACTATGCTCTTGTAACAGTCACTATTGGAGTTGACTCGTGGGAACTAGACTGGCATGAGGCATCAAAGACCTATCGAATGACATTCTTGGGCATGGATGATCCACCAGGTCTAGGCACATTTAGTTTCACAGTCGAAGCATCAAGAGTTGGGTTTGAAAATCAGACTGATACAACTGAGGATTTGACATTACGGATTGAACTCACGTCATTAGAGCTCCAATGGTGGCTTTCAGACACGATCACATATGTTGGACAGACTGTTTTGTATGCCAACTACACTATGAGTAATGGTTCCGCTATTGTAGGAGCATATGTTACCGCGGTTATTGGTTTGGAAAACAAGACATTCGAGTGGAATTCGATATCTGAAGTGTATAGTCTCATTCTTAGTGGAAGTGATCCTGCGTATGAGCTAGGAAACCATTCAGTAACTGTCCAAGCAACTTTGTATGGCTATCAACAGCAAAATGACAACTCACAGACTCTAAGAGTTCTGGAGGAATCTACAACGTTGACCCCGTCATGGAGCCCTGACAATAACATCACGTTTGTTGAGATCACAGTTCTATCTGTCAGATATGATATGGGTAATGGATCAGCTATTTCCGGGGCAACAGTAATCGCCTTCATAGGCCCAGACAATTGGACATTGATTTGGAATTCTGGATCTGGGGCATATGAGTATACGTTCAGTGGGTTAGATGCACCGCCAGGATTGGGAAATCACTCATTATTAATTCAAGCATCAAGATATGGGTTTGTGAATGCAAGTGATTCTTCTCAGTTTCTCAAACTCAATCTGGAATCCACAGACATACAGGTTTCGTGGTCAAATGGAAATAGTCCCAGTTACTTTGACTATACCTATCTCTTTGTTGATTATAGGATGAGTAATTTCACTTCCATCAAGGATGCTGAGTTGAATGTGACAATTGACACTTCTGTTTGGACAATGAAGTGGAATGAATCTGCTGGGATGTATCAAGTAAGATTCAATGGTTCGGACTACTCACCCGGCGTTGGAACACATAACTTACTAATTCAGGCATGGAAGTTTGGATATATTCCTCAGATGGATGATACAGAAACCCTAACGCTTCCAGTCATCCCAACATTATTCGACTTCATGTGGACCAACACCAATGATATCACATTCGTCGAACAAACAACAATCTTGGTTAATTACACATTGTTCAATGGCACCATAGTCCTGAATGCAACAGTGACAGCTTCAATAAGCACAAGAATGTACACCCTAAGGTACAACGAAGCAACTGGACTTTACGAAGAAACAATCTATGGAACCGATGATCCACCGGGATTTGGAGTATTCACAATATACATCAGTGCATGGAAGTCGGGCTTTCAACTTGAAGCACATCTCAACATAGAGGATACTTTCACCATAACCAAAGAGCCAACAAGTCTCATCATCACTTGGTCGAACAGTAACAACATCACATATGTTACTGATACCACTCTCTCAGTTCGTTATGTAATGAGTAATCTGGCAAATATCTCTGGAGCGGTCCTCAATGTGACAATCAATGGTCACTTTCAAACACTTACTTGGAACTCATCAAGCAATGCCTATGAAGCAACAATTAGAGGCGATGATGACCCACCAGGATATGGAACATATACTGTCGATATTCAAGCCTGGAAATTTGGTTTCATAGCGATACATGATACTACTCAAACCTTCACAATACGACTTGAAGATACAAGTGTGTCATACGAATGGATTCCGAATAGTACTATCACTTACGTAGGACAGACAACAATTCGAATATCCTATCTGATGAATAATGGAACACCTATCCCATGGGCAACTGTAAACATAACAAGAGGCCCACAAACATGGGACGCTGACTGGAATGAAACAAGTAAGGCTTACGAGTATACATGGCTTGGTTCAGATGACCCGCCAGGACTTGGATCGCATCCTCTTCTTGTTCAAGCTTGGAAAACAAACTATGTTGCCATTATAGATACAACACAGACACTGACGATCGATGAAGAACCGACATCCATTCAAGCGTCTTGGTCGAATGGCAACATTATTTCATATACTGAATGGACCACGCTGCTTGTCAATTACACAACAAGTAGTGGAACTGTGATTCCATTTGCATTGGTAGATGTCACAATAGGATCAGACAACTGGGTTCTAGATTGGAATGGGACAAGTCAATTGTATGAAATAACTTTCAGAGATAGTACTCCAATATGGCCAGGTCTTGGAACACATGGGCTTTCGATTAGAGGATGGCTATTTGGCTATGAGACCACTGTCAATAATACCCAGACACTCACAATCCTAAGCGAACAAGTTAACATAAAGAGTGTATTGCTTGAGGGAAATACAATAACCTATGTAGGTTTCACAACACTTGAAGTCAACTATACTACAACTGAGGGAATACCAATCTCAGGAGCAACAGTCAATGTGACAATCGGAGAGTATCTATGGGACCTCAAATGGCATGCCACAAGTGAAACATATCGAATTAGGTTCAATGGAACTGATGATCCACCAGGTTTAGGAAATTACAACCTGATAGTTAACGCATCTGCTTTGGGTTTTGATCCTCTTACAGACTCATCACAATTTCTGACAATAGTAGAAGAACCAACAAGTCTCAATGTATATTGGAGTGCACCTAACTTCAATAACGTTACCTACTATGATTACACTTTTCTCTTTGTAGAGTACAAAATGAGTAATGGTGACCCCATCCTAGACACAAAAGTTAATGTTACCTTTGGCGTTAAAACTTGGACACTTGATTGGAACTCCACTCAGGGTGTATATTCCTTGAGATTCAATGGTTCAGATTCACCCCCGGGACTTGGGACTCACAGCCTGACAATCAAAGCGGATAAATTCGGATTTGTGAGCAGGACAGCGCCTGAAATCATGCTCACTTTGTCAAAAGACCCAACTACACTTGGCGTTTCATGGATTGGTGGCAATGACATAACATATGTTGAAAGCACAATTCTCTCTGTAACCTACAAGATGAGTAATGGATCTGATATAACTGGGGCGTTGGTCAATGCAACCATTGGAGGAATACCCTATTTCCTTTCATGGAACGGAACCGCGGGTGCATACCAATATGTGTTCGAAGGCAATCAGGATCCACCCGGTCTAGGGTCCTTCACTGTGTTTATTCAAGCATCAGCGGATGTTTATGTACCGCAAACAGACACAACATCGCTCGCAATTCAGAATGAAGGCACAACTGCAACACCTTCACCACCCACTATCACATTTGATTGGACTCAAAGTGTCATTTTCTCAGTCGACTATAAAGACACGTATGGTACTTTGATTTACGAGGCCACAACAAAGGATGTCTATATTGATGGTGCGAAATACAAACTCCTAGGAACTAATGGCACTTACTGGTTTGAGTTCAATAATACATTTGATTTGGGATTCCATGACGTGTGGGCAAACTTCAGTAAATTTGGATATGATGTAGCTACTCCCCTTTCGATTAACTTCACTATTATCGAAGCACCTACAGCACTTTCAATAGTGTGGGATTCTGCAACAATCGATTATCTTGGTCAAGCTAATCTGACAGTTGACTACTACTATACAGGTTCAGGAACAAGCGTACCGTCAGCCGGTGTGCTAGCAAATATGACCATAGATGGGTCAATATTCGTGGAATTGATTCTTCAAGAAACCCTTTGGGTTGCGAACCTTACTGGTGACTTCCTTGATCTTGGAGTGCACAGTATAGTGATTCGGGCTAGCGTCTATGGATACGAGTACAGTGAAACCACAGAATTCGTTACTGTGAATGAGGTGGCAACAGACTCTCTGATAGTGTCATGGACTCCATTCAACGTGACTATTGAGTACATAGACTCGTATAACCTTACAGTTGACTATACCTATTATAGAGGAGATGTTCCAAGTTCTGCGATTGTGAATGTCACCATTAGCGGAATTCCTTACACCTTGAGTTACTCAGGAGGTTTCTGGGGAGCAACAATACCTGGGAGTGAGTTGGGAATTGGACTACACACAGCAACTATTAGCGCTTGGTTGTATGGTTACTCGCTTCAGACCAATGTCACAGCAGACCTCAATGTCACCGCAGCGGCTAACTCATTCCTAGTGACATGGGAACCATGGGACCTTGATGCATCATACATCGACATTGTGAATGCATCAGTTCTCTACACTCAAGATTTCCAGCCTATATTAGGTGCAACGATCCAACTTACAATTAATGGCACTCAATATCTCTTGACCTATAGTGTACTGGATGAGATGTGGCATTTCAGTATGCGTGCTAGGGATATTGGCTTGGGCACATGGAATGTCACTATGACTGCCAACAAAACAGGCTACGCAGATGGTTTGGACTCGAGGATTCTCACAATATCACCTGCCGCTACGAATCTAACGGTGCTCAAGACATCCACGACCATCTATTTTGATGAAGCCATCACATTGGACATTTACTATCAGCTTCTAAACACAAGTGTTGTTCCTGGAGCAATACTCACGCTTGAAGTGGATGGAGTGGGACAGTCAGCAGTATGGAATTCTGATCATTGGATATACTCAACTAGTGGAAGTGGATTAGGACTGGGGATCCATTCATTTTATGTGAACGTAGAGGCTTTCGGGTTCCATGAAGCAGTGAAATCTTTTGATGTAAACGTGACCTCAATACCAACTACACTGGATGTCAAAGTTCCAACACTGAGCGTTCTTGCCCATGAATCATTAACATTTACCTTCACCTGGCTAGACACGAAGAATTCTGTCGGTCTCTTCGGAGCAATACCGATCGTAGTTTGGTTAGATATATTCTCCATTGTGGATCATGGGAATGGGACTTATTCAATAGAAATAGATTCAGAAAACATCCATGTTGGTTTCTATGACCTCAATGTCACGTTTTCGAGAACAGGTTACGATTCTACATCACATGGAGTCACAATCGAGATCTTAGAGATACCTATCTCAATGATTACTGAAACCGAAATCTCTCAATATGAGAATGAAACTATCGTCATCATAGTACAACTATACCATTCTGTTCACGCCACTCCACTGGATTGGGCAACTTTATCCTTCATACTTGAAGGCAGGACATACACAATGGTCTACGACTCAGGTAATCAAGAATATGTTTCAGAGATTTTGCTTCATAGCAGCATAATAGCACCAGGCACGTATTCAATCTCAATCAATGCTACAGCCATGGATTGTACCGATGCTAGTACTACCGTTGAACTCACTGTGCTGCCCAAGACTATGTATACCCTATCAATCGATACTGTAACTGAAATTGATAGAGGTGAGGATCTGACAATAGAAGTTGAAGCGATTGATAGTGGGTCTCCTGTTGAGGACCTTCTCCTAACAGTCTATATCGCAATCTACAGAGATGAAGGAGCCCCCCAGATTGTTTCTGAAACAATTACGACAAATAGTGAGGGGACCGGACATGTCGAGTTTGTAGTACCTGATTACGCAATCAGTCTGAGAACTTGGGCAGAATTTTCAGGATCTCTGAGTGAATGGAGTGCTAAAAGCAATACAATTGAAATCGCTGTGCGAACTCCTAGATTAGAGTTTGGTCCTATGATGTTGACACTATTCGGTGGCGGGATTTTCGCTATAATTATAGTAATCGTTGGAATTCTACGCAGAAGGAGAAGCGGGTAAATCAAGCTTCATTCGAAATTTGCAGAATAGTCAAATCAGCATAAGTATTTCAATAGAAATTGGACAGAACTAGAAAACTAGCATCCACATTTGGTTGATTCATCACATCAACATGTAATAATCAACAAGTGCTGTTGATATGTGCAGTTTATGCGCCGTGAACCACATGTGGATGCATCGATGCTAGATAAAAGAGGCTACAAAATGAGAAGGGTCCTGATTCCACTCTTGGTGCTTGCAATCATTCTTTCAATTCCTGATGCAAGTCAATTCCAACATAATCAAGTCGGGGATAGCGATTCAAACAGACCAATTTCACATATTATGACCCTCTCAGATGCTGGTGCTGGTGGAAACGATATTAGCACGGTGCAATATATGTCTAGAGTGCTCAGTGGGTATAAACTAGGAATCTACAACTCGTATGTTGATTTGTCACATAATGGTGTCATTGACCTATCAGGCTATCAAGTAGCAGGGTGGACTCTTCATCGTGTAGATATTGAGGCAACAGGCATTACCGCCGCTCCCGAACGTGAAACACTTGGTGTTTCACCCAACAATTACAACCTTATACTAAACAATTCGGGAGTAATCACAGATTCATTATATCAAGAATTCTATGGACTAACTCACGACGGAAAATTGGAGAATTACTCTATTACATACATTTGCTCGTATTATGCAGCATTTCTTGGACATGCCTATCTTGGTGTACGAAGTGACTATTCGGATTCACAAACAAACACAACAAGTTGGGTCACACCTTTTACAATACAAGGTTCAGATACAGATCTCACACATGATGTTTCAGGGGATAATGCTATTCTTAATGCTAGTACGAGTTATTACGTAGTGATAGATGGGTCTAAAATGATAGGGATGGATCTAGGGGGATGGAAGTTCAATACTATATGGTGGAGTGCAGAATTTCCTCTTCTGGGTCTTGATACAGCTGAACACATTAGGGGGGATGGTTGGTACTCATTTGTTGGAGGCAATCCAAGAGAGGCGCTACTGAATTACACATACACGCCATGGAACAAGACAGCAGGAGCAGCACTGACATATCCTTCCGCTGAGTCAATTTCTCTCTCTAACACTACTCATGCCCTCAGTGGAACATCATGGTCATTTACTTCAGACACAAACATCACGCAGATTCCATTCCAGTCAAATCAATCAGTTGAGATCGATTATGACATCACCTTATGGTACAAGAAGACTGGAACAGCTAGTACAACCTGGGATGCTCAGACTCCAGGCGCAGATATTGTTTGGAACGCCACGACAACAATTGCGTACCCCGTGTTAACAGGATCCTTGGAAAGATTCCTCAATTATACAGTTCAGGCAGATTGGACCCCCACAGCCCTGTATAACGGTAGCACTCTTGTAGTTGGCACTCACACCAAGTATAGTACAACCGTACACTGCACTACTATGACTGATGGAACTTGGAGATTGTCTTCATCAGCCCCTAACTATGTCGGGAATATCGACCTGACGGGAGTAACAGATGGCAAAGTAAGCATCTTGACTGACATGAATATAGATGCCACAATTGAGGATGGAATAGGCACACCAATGACAGGTGGGACGACTAATCTTACTGTTCTTCAAGCAGGAAGTAGTGTCTATAATGACACTATAACAGCAACAGGAGGGTCTGCCAGTTTCATTTGGGATATAGACTCCACAACATCAGGCAATGGAACACATTCTATTGAGGTCTGGTGGACTAATGCTGTGGAGGCCGGATATGACACTGTAGAGGTATTCGTATATTATCCAACAACATTAGTAGCGGATAACACAGTTTTGGATGCATATACTGATGACACCTTTGACATAGGGGTGAACTTTGACGATACTGCCCTGATTCGTGGTGTTGATGGGTCTCTTGCTTCCGTTGAATACTCATTTGATGGTGGTGTAAACACGAGTCTGGTTGATCAGACTGGTGGGCGTTGGACGGCGACTGTTTCCACAGCGGGAAAGACCGATGGCACATA
>JBHLOX010000248.1:0-3006 GCA_048940045.1 Promethearchaeota archaeon | reverse complement strand
GCATACACGAGACTGGCAAAAGCTGCTGCAATGACCGTTAGGATCATCGCTTTCTCGATTAAAAGCATACTATTGAAAGTCTCGAATAATTGCATCATTAGTTCACCACTTCAAGGTCCTCCAGCACCTCGAGTCTCGAGAAACGGTGAAGTAGTACCCTCTCTGGAGTCCTTGTCGTTTCGATTTCCGCGAAAATGGTCCCCTTTAAGGATTACTTTACGACAGTCTTTGAGCAAATGTGTTGCTATGTTTTCTTTGAATAGCCCTCAAAATACTCGATAGATTCACACAAGATTATGGTTCCAAAGCCATCAGTCAATCCCTAGCTCCTTTCGTACTTCCTCTTTGTCATCATAGACTCGCCACTCAGCAACCAGTCCATCCCGAATCTTTGCAGTCCAGATTGCAGGACCATCGAGTGGGTCGTATGAGCACTCGGAGAAACCCACGATAACAACAACCCCATCTATTACCTCGATATGTGTGAAGTTATTCCGATAGTCAGGATAATTCTTGAAGAAATCAAACCAGCCAGAAACCATTATGGAACGCCCTTTGGAAACTTCACCAGGAATATCAATGAAGACATGGTCCTCAGTCATCAGCTCACCAAGACCAGTCAGGTCTCTCGTGTTTATCTTCTCATTGAACCTGAGAGCAACTGAAATGAGTTCTGTATCCTCCATCTAAATCACACTAGTAATAATAACGACTAGAGACGCATTTAACACATACCGATTCAATTTTCAGATATGGTCGATTCAAAGGACATAGTCAAGGAGTTGAAGACACCGATCTATTTCGACAAGGATGCAGACCTAGGATTCTTGAAAGGCCCAATTGCAGTCATTGGCTATGGAAATCAAGGACGTGCTCAAGCACTCAACCTCAGGGATAGTGGATTAGAGGTCATTATTGGTAACATTCACGATGAGTATTGGGACCTAGCCGTTCAGGATGGATTTGAGATCTTTGAAACAAAGGTTGCTGTTGAGAGAGCCAATGTCATCCTCCTTCTTATCCCAGACGAGCTGCAACCATCCATCTTTGAGGAACAGATTAGGCCAGCTCTGTCAAATGAGAAGGTCCTCTGCTTCGCATCGGGATACAACATTACATTTGAAACGCTTTCTGTGCCCAAAGATATTGACACGATTCTTGTTGCTCCAAGAATGATTGGAAAGGGCGTAAGAGAATCCTATGCCAAGGGCAGGGGGTTCTATTCCTTCATTGGTGTGCACAATGATTCGTCTGGGAGCGCGAGAGAAACAGCTTTGGCTCTTGCAAAGGGCATAGGATCGACAAAACCTGGAGGAGCGGTTCTTGAAGTAACGTTTCGGCAAGAGGCTGAGCTTGATCTTTTTAACGAACAATGTTTTGGACCAGCTTTTGGACAGGTCTTGACATGCGCAGTGGATGTCGCAATCGAGGCGGGGTATCCACCAGAGGTGGTTCTGTTGGAACTCTATATGTCAGGGGAGTTTGCATACACGGCCGAGATGATTGCTAAGATGGGGACATTGAAACAGCTTGAGTTACATTCGCCCACGAGTCAATATGGAAGTATGTCAAGGGGGATGCGATACGCGAGTCCAGAACTTCGGGAAGCCATGCAATTATCTCTCAAGGAGATTCAGGATGGTTCCTTTGCAAAAGAGTTTGCTGCAGAATATGAGTTGGACCTAGAGATTCTAGATGATATGAAGGAGATGGCTCAAGACTTACCTATTGTCTATTTTGACGATGCTGTTCGGAAGCAACTGAGATTTGATGAGGATTAAACGCTCATTCTGACTGGTGAGTAAAACGAAGAGGATTACAGTTTTTACACCAAATATAAAACAGATTTTTTAGCAATTAATAGTGAGGAGAGTTCACGTTCTGAACAGTCATATTTACAGAGAGTATGGCAACGCCCTGACAGGCATCGGTTTGACCGTGCTTCTAACTTACACTGTCATTGTTATTTTGTTGTTCAGAAATCCGATGGAGTTTTCACGACTCATTTTTCCCAGCCAAGCATTCATCATTCTTAGCCTTGGACTCATCCTGACCTACAGTGGTGTATTCCTTCGAAGAAGATACAACGATGAGATTCGATTTCTGACCAAAGATGGTGAAACTATACATTCAGTTAAGCCTTGGTACAAAGGTCCTGAGTCAGGATTGTACTTGACTTCCTGTGGACTTGTAGTATCAATAAATCAGGAGTCTGAAGCGACGGCTAATGTTGGCTATAGAAGAGTTTCAGTGAAAAAAGCTACACATGGGGAATGCATTGTAGCAGAAGGCAAGGTAATATTGGAAAGCACTTCAAAACGCAGATCTTGGTGAAAAGTAGGAGTTGGTGGACCGAGCGAGATTTGAACTCGCGACCTTCTGGATGCAAACCAGACGATCTGCCAGGCTGATCTATCGGCCCACGTCTAAAGAGAGGGTTTCAGTATGAGTGTTTTAACCCTTACGCTCAGCTTGTATTCGTACGTAGAAAGGAAGTATATTATTCCTTTAGAACCACCTAATCTTGATAAAGAAGGCTAGCAAATGTCGCGTCGACTTAGTAGAAAAGAGATTGCTGAGATTGGAATCTACGATTTCTTGGGATATATTGGTGCTTTCAACAGTCCATTCATAGGGGGAATGGCTGGAACCCGAAGGCTCCTTGATAAATTGGACATATCATCTGAGAGCGAGGTGCTCGAGGTTGGTTGTGCATCAGGATTTACGAGTTGCATGCTAGTGGAGGAATACGGTTGTTCTCTGACAGGCATCGATCTATCTGAGATCCTTGTGGATAAGGCAAGAGAGCGAGCACAGAAGAGGAACCTATCCAAAGCAAGATTCCAGGTTGCCAATGCCTTAGAGATGCCATTTGAGGATGATAGCTTCGATTCGGTTTTTGGTGTTGCAGTGACTGCTTTGATTCCTAACAAGCTAAGAGTTTTGCAGGAGTATATGCGTGTCACCAGACCTGGCGGAACAATCGGTACATTGGATCTATTTGTG
>JBHLOX010000247.1:0-3007 GCA_048940045.1 Promethearchaeota archaeon | reverse complement strand
GGATATCTTGTGGTTTCAGGAAGGGGAAACGATGTCAACACCGATGAGTATCAACCCTACAATGTTAGCCAGTATGGAACAAGCTATACTCGTTGGTCTGGAACTTCTGCCTCAACACCGATGGTTGCAGGGATGATTGCCCTTCTGGCACAGAAACATCTAGCACTAACACCTGTTGAAGCAAAGGCGGCTCTGATGAAAACTGCAACAGATCTAGGTAATGATCCAATGAGTCAGGGAGGGGGATTAGCCAACGTATCAAGAGCGTCGCATCTTCTCACCAACTCATCACGAGACATAACGCTGATGGCGCCTAGTAGACTTCCAACTCTTCCTTGGAGTCCACAGGTTCTAATTCTCGGTGATGACCGACCGCCTCAGAATGTCACTGTTATCTCAACACAATCAAAGGGGCTAGTTAATATAACCATCACTGGTAATGCGAGTCAGTTTGTGAGAACGAATGTCGACCAACTATCAGTTTCCACAGGATATTCGTATTTTGGATTCGAGTTGACCGTGCCGGAGGATTTACCACTTTCTGCTGCTGGTGATTACATAGGGCATCTCAATCTGACAAAGGGTAGTGATGTGATTGCATCTGTGGATATCAGATACAGCATCACTCTCTTTGGTGGGAGAATGATGGTGGATATGGAGCACCATTCTACTGGTCCGACTGGTGATATTGATGATCCTTCGTACTATGGTTATTTCACAGAATATCTGAGAGTCCAAGGAATGGTCCTGTCTGAATTTGGTGATGCAGAGGATTTCAGTAGGAGCTATATTGACCTGGGTACCATCTCGAGTGCGGATGTATTCACAATCATGGACACAGAAACCTCCTACTCCGAAAGCGAAGTAGCAGCACTTCATTCATTTGTTGAGAATGGAGGAACTCTACTGGTGTTCTCTGAGTTCTACGATCCGACAACTCAAGAAGCAAAATTCGCACTCAACGATTATAATCGGATTCTTGAGCCATTCGGTATTCAATGCGAGGCAAGGGGAATAGGAATTGGTATTGATGGGGATGGAGTGGTCTATGGTGCAAATCATAGTGGATATGTTGAGAATGATCCCTTGATGGAGGGTGTGAGCAACCTCTATGTCCTCCAAGGTAGTACCCTAAATGTCGATCCAACAGTGTCCAATGCGAGGGGTCTGTTTTGGGAGGACATTGAGAGAACTCATGCCATAGTTGCTACTGCTGACTATGGTCGTGGACAAGTCTTCGTCATTTCAGACGGATCAACACTGTATGATGACATCATATTTGATGCAATCAATGCAGGTGCAGACAATTTGAGATTACTGAGAAATCTGGCGACTGCAATTATTCCATCAGCACCAAGAATATTCGATGTTGAACTCAACATTGGCGGAATCGGACAGGAAGCAAACGTCACCGCATATGTCTTCGATGACGATCTAGTCGATGTATCCCTAAATATTATTGGACCCGCAGGAAACAATCTCACAGGAAGCCTCAGTGAAACATTAGGATATAGATTCTACACATCCTTTTCCTTCACAAGTGGTGGGTTCTACTCCATCCAAGTTAGGGCAACTGACTCGGCTGGGAATATCAGAGTTTTCCAAAAAACAGTACTTGTGCCTGTTGATGCCGCTGATGATATTCTGGTATTGGCAATTGTCTATTCGCTTTTGGGAGTTGTTGGAATTGGTCTTGTTTATGTCTTGGTGCAAAGACTTCGCGGTAGACCAAAGCCACCTCCAAGACCTAGAGAACAGCAACCAGTTGACGAAGAGTGGGAGCTTCCGCCACCTTCTATTGAATAGGACCAAATGTAGATTCAAGATATTCGCGGAGTCGCGCATGTCTTGGTTTCAGAAGCGGTCGTTCCTTTAGGAGGACACCAGATTCGACTCGTTCGAATATCTCATACCCAAGGCGAGCTCCCAAACGTGGTGCAATGACCTGACCCCCTATGAGATTTCCACTATCAGAGGTCACTAAAGCCACCTTTGTGAATTCAGAGGGGTCATCGAAATACTGGATGGAATACTTCAGTCCAGCTGCTTTTGCAGTAGTAGAAGAGTGTCCTATAACAACGACATCTGTGTTGAAGAGCCGGTCGTATTGTAGACGACGATAGGTGTCGTCATAAATCTTAGAACCTCCAGCTATTATTACCCCAGCTTGACGACCTGCACGGGCTGCCGTACTGCCAATTGGAAGGAGGAGTGGTTTTCCTGTGAGGGAGTCTTTCATTTCAACGCAGTCCCCAACTGCGAATATATCATCTACTGAGGTCTTCATTGTTTCGTCAACAACAATGCCACCCAGGCTCCCAATTTTGACTCCGAGTGTTTCAGCAAGTACGATATTAGGACGGACTCCAGTCATGAAAAGCACTGCATCTGCGGGGATGGTTTCGTCACCAAGTGATAGACCTTCAACCCGTTTGTTTCCGATGACTTCAGTGGGGGATTTCCCAAAATGTACAGTCAGTTGATTCGGAAGTCTGGACTGAAGTTCAACACTCATTGATTCCTCTAACTGTGTTCGCATTAGTCTGGATCGCACAATGAGATGAACGTCCTTCCCAAGTGCCAGTAGTCTCTCAGCAGTTTCAAGGCCACTGAAACCAGCACCCACTACTACTATGGATTGCATACCAGATAACATGCGCCCTATCTTAGTGGTGTCAGCCATGCTTTGGATTGTGAAGACACCTTCAAGGTTAGTGCCAGGGACTTCTGGAACATTAGGGTTGCCTCCAGTAGCCAAAAGGAGCTTATCATACTTCAAGGTCTTTTTGCCGCTTGGACTCTCGATGTATATCTCCTTTGACTTCGAGTCACCACCTGTTGCCTGTGCGCCAGTAATCAATTTGACACGCTTCTTCGAGAGTGCATCAAATGACCAATCTTCGATGTTGAGGTCATTGGTGTCTGGGAACTCAAGTGCCAATGATGCTCCTGGTTTTCTGTGGGACTCCAGAGTTTCTCCTGTGACTAATGTGATTTCACATTCTGA
>JBHLOX010000246.1:0-3008 GCA_048940045.1 Promethearchaeota archaeon | reverse complement strand
CTGTGATCGTGAGTGTGAACATCACTGATCCAAGTGGCATAGATAACGCGACCTGCGTCTATAGAATCAACTCTGGTTTTTGGCAGTCTGTGATTATGACACATGGGACCGGGGACACGTATAGTTGCAATCTTGGTTCTTACATTGTCGATGATGTCGTGGAATACTATATCCTTACCTTTGATAACACAACAATGCACAACTGGGCGAACACAACAGTCCAGATGTTTGAGATCTTCAATCAACCTCCCACTGATCCCACACTTGCAAATCCTGGTACAGTAACCTATGCCTCATATGTCTATGTCACGTGGACACCGAGTACAGACCTGGAGGGCTCGATAGATCATTATCACATCCAGATTAGTAGGTTCGATGACTTTTCAGTAATCCTCAATGAATGGAATGAAACTACAACGAACTTCAACATTACAGACTTGACATCTGGAATCTACTACATCAGGGTCAGGGCTTTCGATTTTCACAATGCGTCTAGTCAATGGAGCAATGTGGAGTCTATTGAAGTGATTCTCACAACCACTACCCCAACTCCGCCCCCAACAACCACACCGACACCAACCCCGACCTCACCAACAAGTCCCACAACTGGTAGTCCCTTTGACCCAGACATACTCAACCTGGTGTTTCTGATTACCACAATAGGATCGTTGGTCATCATCATTATCGTAGTTGTAGGAATTATCAGACAGAGGTCTCGTAGCCAACGAAAGTATCAATTCTGAGTATCTGGCGTCAGGTCTTCAGAAGTACTAGTTTGGATGAACCACCATTCCAAAGTGTTCTGGGTCAATTCTTTACTGCAACCCTATAGATCTGGGGGATGAAGGACACTGGAATTGATCCAGCATTGATTATTGTGTCATGGAAAAGTTTGAGATTGAAATCGTCACCGAACTCATTCTCCAGCTCTTTCCGTGCCTCCATTATCAGGTGTCTTCCGAGTAGATAAGAAAGCGGGTACCCCGGCCTCAGTGTGTACCGAGAGACCTCCGTCTTTGCGTGGACCTCATCCATTCCCGCTTCATCCATCAACATCTGGACCGCGTCGTCAAAAGTCATCTCACCTCGTGAGAGCTTTACATCGATGATGATTCTAGCTGCCCTCCAGACTAAGCCCATTATCTGTGCGAAACGGTTTTCCAGAGTGTCATAAAAGCCCATATCTATGGTGGTCTGTTCACAATAGAAAGCCCAGCCCTCAATCAAGGTGATTTCGAAAAGCAATAGGCGGGGTACAGGAGCATTTGCTGCTCCCACGGTCTGTAGGAAATGTCCAGGATACGCTTCATGAATGCAGGTACTAGGAATCTCAGCTGTATAATGTCTTCTCAGACTCTTTTCGTCCTCCGGTCTAGTGACGATATATTCGGCAATTTTCGTGGTATCAAAAATCCCCGGTGTCATTAGAGCGGCTGTCGGAATAATCGGCTTGAGAAACCCAGGGGTTTCAATCACATTTAGTTGGCCATCCAAAATCGTAGCAAAGTCATTGTCAATTACCCATTGTCGAACTTCTACAACTCCCTTTTTATACGCTTCAAGAATCTCATCAAAGCTTCCAAGATGATCATCCTTAATCCCTTCAAGGACCTCCTCAGGTGAGGACCCCGGAGAAATTTGCTCCGCTAGACTTGCTCGCTCTTGTTTGAATTGCTGAAGGTATTGTTCCCCAATCTTCAAAATCTCATCAGATGCAAAGGGTATCTTTCTAACTTGAAGAAGCCGTTCAAATCTCTCAGGACCTAGACTCCATTCATCCTCGGCTGTTGGTAATAGTTCCTCGAGCCACGTCTTCGCCTTTTCTAATGTCTTTGTTGCTGTTTCTCCCGCTTGCTTAAGTCGTTCATATAGCTCCTTGCTGATCTGATTCTCACTCACTCCAAGTATGAACTGTATAAGACCCGGAATTCCCTGAATGGATTGAATAGCAAGCTGAGTCCAGAGTTTGACTGGACGGGTGATTGTTCTCTTGTACTGCTCGAATGCTCTCGGTACTTGTTCAAGTCTTGATGCTATACATCGCATGCGTTCTTCTATTGGAGCAAAGTCCCTCATGAATAAGGCGAAAAGTGCCGCTCCCACAAAACCCCCAAAATCTGGATTACGTTCATGGTCTGCAATCTCTTCTAACTCGAACTTGAAGTAATTCAAGCTTGTTTCGAATATTTCACGATCGATTAGACCCAGTTCAGTATGTTGCGATTTGTCTATCTTTCCAAGGCTCTCAAGTGCTTCCCTTAACAGCACCTTTGATTCCTCAATGAATTCAGGACTTACATCATCGAGTATATCATCATAATCGTGCTTTCCCAATTGTGTTGCAGTAACAGGGTTTCTACTGAGAAACCTATCAATTGCCTCTTTTGCTAATGACTCGAGTTGTTCATCGCTACTACTCATTGTTCTCGTCCTGGCAACCATCAATGTGTTCCGCTATTTCACTCTGCTGACATCTGCAACTCATGCTTGTGACGTAATAATAGCCGATGTTACTATCCGAAGTTTGTTTTTATCCTCTGAAAACGAATTCAATGTGACTAAGGTCACTTGAAGATTTGGTGATTACTGCGTGGTATTAGAATGAATGAATTTGAATCCTACCCATCAACCTCACGATTCGATCCCCCTGAAGAAGGAGTCTTGCCCGGCGAGAGTATTGTCTGGACTCGTAGGGCTGGGACCAGTTTCGTGGTCATATTCTTTGGGTTCATCGTCGTGATAGGTGGACCAGTCCTCGTCGTTGTTGGTACTGAGGAATTTGGTCCAGCATTTACGCTACCGTTCCTTTTCCTCGCTCTAGCTGGAATACTCGCCGTACTCGCCTCTCTTGTTCAGACGAAACGGACCAGATACTATCTGACAAGTGAGAGGATTCTCGAAACCAGAGGTGGAAATGTCCTCAAGGAAGTATCTCTTCACCACTTCGCTGGTAAGCCCATTGGACAATTTCTCGAGTCACGTGTCACTCACATGTCTAATAACCGACC
>JBHLOX010000082.1:0-12189 GCA_048940045.1 Promethearchaeota archaeon | reverse complement strand
CAGGGGGACTACTCAACAATTGCTATGATTCTCAATCTGATACCAATGATCAAATCAGCTGGACCAGGACTAGTGACAATGAAGGACATCCCAGTCCCGAGAAATACCGAGAGAGTCTATAGAACCTAAATGAGGTGTTTTCATGGAACGGTATAAGTCATCAACAAAGAAATCGAAAGCCCTTTGGGACAGAGCTACCAAACTCTTCCCTGGTGGAATTAGTCACAACATAAGGCAATTCGGTCTGACATCGGCAGGTGCTTATCCTCCTTACATGACTCATGGTGAAGGTGCTCACATTTGGGATGTTGATGGCAATGAGTATATTGATTGGTGGATGACACACTATTCACAGATACTTGGACACAACAATGCCACTGTACGAGGCGCGATAACTGAAAGACTGGAAAATGGGATTCACTATGGCGCACCAAATATACCTCAGGTTGAGTACGGCGAGAGACTTAGAGATGCTGTACCTCTTCTTGAGAAAATGAGGTTCACTTCAACCGGCAGTGAATCCACTATGTATGCCATGAGACTGTCAAGGTTATTCACAGGTCGAAAACTAGTAGGAAAAACTCTTGGTGGTTGGCACGGAGGCAATGATGCACTATCCTACCATATTAGTCATCCCTACTCTGATGAACCCTTCTTTAATGGGGTTTCGTTTGACTATAATGACCGTACTAGCTTAGATGAGATGCTCAAGAAATATGGAAACGATTTGGCAGGGATTATAATTGAACCTGTAATTGGAGCTGGTGGCGCAATTCCTCCCAAACCGGGCTTCTTAAAATATCTCCGGGAGGAAACTGAAGCTCGTGAAATACTCTTGGTATTCGATGAGATAATCACAGGTTTTCGCTACCGATATGGGACTGCTGGAGATGGACTGTTTGGTGTGAAACCAGATCTTTTGACACTTGGCAAGGCTGCGGCGGGAGGTATGCCCCTAGGAGTCTATGGAGGCCGCGAAGACATCATGGAACTTGCAGCTCCGGGAGCTGAGGGTGGTCGCTGGGTTGGAGGAGGTACATTCTCCAGCCATCCCTTGACCATGGTCGCAGGCCTCGCCGTTCTTAAACAGCTTGAACAAAAAAAGGACGAGTATCAAAGAATATTCAAGATAGGAAACGATTTCACAAATCGTCTCAACGATATGCTTTCAGAGATGAAGGCTCCTCTTGTTGGTATTGGATATGGCTCGTTCATATCTGTAAGCTGTCTCACTCAGATTCCAGAGAATCCTATTATTACATCTAGTCAACTTGGTAGTTTATTCGATCACAAGCAACAAGACCTTTTCCAAAGTTTGTTGATGCAGGAACGAATCTTTGGGTATCATGGGCTTGGTGCGATGTCATTCTCACATAGTCAGAACGACCTAAAACAAACATTGAATGGAATCCAGAATGCAGTTGAAAATCTATTGAGGATAAGTCAGTAGAGAACTACTGCTAAATAATCAGACTCTCGAGGTCTCTCGGATATTTTGTGAGAACCTCAATCCCATCTCCAGTCACTACGAAAGTGTCACTATGTCTAAAGCCACCAAGACCTTTTTCATAAATGCCAGGCTCACAGGAGAAAATCATTCCAGGTTCGAGAACATCCTTGGACCCAAGATCGAGGAAAGGACGCTCATGCCCCTCCATTCCCAAACCATGACCTGTATGATGTCGGACCAGTTGAATCACGCCTTTGTCCCTGAATACCTGGCGTGCAGCCTTGTCGATATCTGAGCAATAGACTCCAGGTCCAGCTGCCTTCAAAGCAGCATTTTGTGCGGCTAGCATGGCATCAAAGAGCTTCCTCTGCCGCTTGTTTGGCCCCCCCATAAACATAGTACGTTCAAGTTCAGACTGTACACCGTATACATCAGATGATGCACCAGTAACTAATGTATCCCCCTTCTTGAAAGTAATACCCCTGGACAGAGTATGTGGGAAGTATGAGTAGGGCCCGATCTGACCTCGATATAGTGCAATCGCAGGGAACATGGAGAATCCTGTTGGGCGATAGTCATCACCGAGCTCGCTCACCATATCATGAGACCCTTGAGTACTGGCTCTAATTGTCACATCGATTTCATTCGCTCCAATCTCAGTATATTCCTGCAAATACTTGTGTGCTCTGTCGGCCCACTTGGCAGACTCACGCATGAGTTCAATCTCCTCTGGTTCCTTGATCACTCGCATGTCCATAATAATGTCAGGAAGCAGGTTGAACTTCAGACCAGTGACCTCCTCAAGAGATGGCCCTTTGTACCCCCAAAACCCGGGAGCTCCAGGGGCTTCTGATGCAACTCTGTTGGGAGCGAGCTTCAGTTCATTCTTCAGAATTCCCGCTAAATGGTGCATTGGATGCTTCTCATCAGGATACTCAAAGTATGAGAAGACTTGAGAAACGAATGGAACCTGATGCTCAATATGGTCTATCTCAAGAGATGGCACAAAAAAGTTGACATCTCCCTTGTGAAGAATCAGAATGATAGGTCTCTCTGTTGGGATAAATGCTAACCCAGTGAGGTAAAAGATGTTCTTTGAGCTGAAAATCAGGAAGGACTCGATATCTTGTTCTTCGAGTGTTGCAGTTAGTTTCTCAACTCGCTTCTTATGATGTTCCGGCGTCAGGTATGTACGTTTCATGATTCACCTCGCTCCAATAGATATCAAGGATTAGTGACATACAATATGAATTGATGGGTATTAAGAGTTAGACATACGCGGCGTGGAGTAAGATTGTAAACAAACGTCCTTCACAGACATCAGTCCTAGTGTATGTATCAACTGAGAATTCTCCATTCAGAGCCTCAGTCATTAGCTGGGCTGCCAATAGTCCTAGCGTACCACTGCTGTATTCATCCTCATCATCGACCTTCCTGCCAGGTGCTTTGATGATTATTTGCCAGTAAATATCTCCTGACTTCTCAGACTCTTGAATCCCAATGGAAACAGTTTCTCCTCTGACACGACACTCTAGAGCACTATAGAGAATGTTTATGAAAATATGAGCAAGTAGCTCATTCGCCATGACATATGCTTGTGAATCATCAGATTGGAAATTCACGACGAGTTCACCAGCGCCAATTCGTCGAGTAAATACATTAAGTGCGCTGACTATTGTATCGACAAGGTTTGTAGGTTCAAGCTCACTTGTCTTGAGTTGTTCAGCCTTGCTCAAAAGCCGAACATTGCTGATCAACTGCTCTGAAAAAGAAATCACTTGACGACCATCATCAGCGACTCTCTTTCTCTGACCCTCAGAGATGTCTTGTGAACCGAGTAGCTCCAGTGACATCATCATCATCTGGTTGTAATTGGAAACATCATGCATTAAGAGGTCTGCATACATGTTCGCTTTCCGGTGGGAGTCCTCCACCTCGTGCATTGTTCGAACATAAAGCCAAGTGAATAGGGGGGTACCAAGAATAAGTCCAGCGAAAAGGAGGATTTCAGAGATCCACCATCCAGCAGTCCAGAGGGAGTAATAGCTTCTCAGGATATTTGGCAGAATCCACATGGCGAGAAACAGTACTACATACAATTCCACTGGTGCTTTTCCCTCTGAGCCCTCTGCTAGGTGAAAGATGATGTAGGCAAAGCCAAACATGATGAGCAAGTTTGTCACTAGGATGAGTACGTTGCTTACTGGGTTCCATGCAAGGCCAGGATTAAAAGTGAGAACAAGCTGGTTTATACCTTCACCAGCAACAACTAATATCAGCAGACCAGAGAGAACAAACGCCAACCTAGATAGTGAGAGTGGTCCTTCTCGATCAGTCGGAGGATTGTTTGTCCAACGTGATATGAGGTGTAGTAAACCAAGAGTTAGTAAACTCCCTACATTGTACGGAGTAATTGGTTCTCCTAAGGGCGCAACCTCCGGGAATAGTAGTAGAAAAACTTGGAAAACTGCAATACCGCACCACATTCCAAAAAGGCATATCATCGGATATTGATTCCAAGAAGTCTTCTTTTTGGGGTAGACATAGAGAAGAATCGCCATCATTGCGGACAATGATGCAGCACCCAAATGGATGATAGTATACGCAAGAAGATTGGGAGGACCGACTGGAAATGGCACAGGCCTGCTCTCAATAACTATCGTGATCAAGAATGGAAGATACGCCATAAGGATCAGACCAACAATAATGGCATAGGCCTGTCTTCGTTGGTATCCGTTTCTTTTTAGGAATGGTACTCCAAACGAAAGTGCGAGAAGGACATAGGCTGCCATCTCTAGAGTTTCAGCAAATTCCCAATTCATTGTTGGATTGCTAAGTGAAAGTATGAGCGAAATTATTGCCAATATGAATAGTAGCAAAGCACTTGCTAAATAACCTGAATCAATTGGAGGCTCATATTGCCGTAGTTTCGGAATTAGAATAACTGTCAACGCAAAACTGCATAACGCAATGATTCCAAGTAACCAGCTAACAATATTGAGCGTAGCTAAAGTCATGATTTGTGACAAGAGAAGATATGTTGCTCCGAAAAGGATCAAAGGAAGGAAAACGGCCATAACCAAGAAGATCGGATTTGCCTTGAACTGAGTGCCTTGCATAATACAAACAACAGCAACTATTAGGAGAATAGCAAAGACTGCCATTTCAAAGAAATCAGCCACCAGATCAATTGGGTATCTCTCTACTGCCGACTCATTAATTCTGATTAGGTTCCTTACCGCACTACCAATATGGACAATAGTAGGAAATGTCAGTGTAGCTGTGAACATCAGATTTGTACGAAGTTCCTTCCTTTGATATAACAGTACACTCGATGCCAAAGGGATTGACATCCAAAATGCCATCATTGCATGGACACTAAGTCTTGTTGCTGGAGTGTACGACACAATACCTCCAGGACCGATAGCCAATGCAGCGGCTAGAAATGCGAGCGGAACTAAGACTAAGACCTTTACAAGTGCTCGTCTAGGTCCTCTCACCTCATCATCTCCTTTCGGAAGTCAAACTTGAATTAAATAGTGAAAAGCCTTTCTTGGTCTTATACAGCAGTGCTTTCTATGAAAAGATGAAATGTTGCGCTGAACAAAGAGCTATATAATCAATTTATCCATGTTATCATATCGTGTGGCGAGTTATTATGGATAAGTTTCAGCGAACTAAGGTTGTTCCGGAGCAACTGAGGTATGCTGTCGTGCCAAAGCCGCTCCTGAAACGCTTTGTACTCGGAAGGTCAATTCGGTGTGCGGTATGTATTGCGTTATCTGGTTTACTGCTCCTGCCTCTCTCAGTTCTACCCGGTCTCATACTAGTTGTCCTCCCAGCAGAGGTGACGTTGATTTCTAGAATTCGAGACGAGGCGGAATTGATTCAATGGGTGAGAATGAATATGATCACCCAAGCTAGCACTTGGCAAGATGCTGAGTCGGAAACTGAGCTGGCACGTTTAAGGTCTCATGAAAGACCTAGCTCTTTGCAAGGTTATATTCGATAGACACCATTGGTTGTTAGGGCACGGGAGGTCTATTACTCTCGTGCCTACTCCTTTCACCTACGGATTGTTCACATTCTGAAGCTGGTTATACATTCTGCTTCTTCATGCCGTTTTTGTCTAACGTTTGGCGCTCATCAAAGACTTTATATAGGTTTGATACAGTGGAACGTTAGGCATAAACACAACGTTCCGGAATAACGGAACGTTAAGGTGTTCGCGTGGTGCTAAAAGATGTACAATGCACGAATCAAGGTAAAGGAAACATATACTGTCACTCCTCAAGATAGCCTGAGTTTCTCTCTCAATCGGGTTATTGCGGGTCGTGCTGTCAGAATCCTTGCAACCCTAGCAGGAATGGTTGGTCTACTATATCTTGTAGCTCTTGTTCCAGGTGCAATTGTCATAGCTCTTCCTGGCGGTATTGCCGCGGCTGGGAAGGTCTACGATGAGGCTCGCCTGATTCAATATCTCAAGTATGGGGACCCAATTAATCCTGGTGCCTGGGAGCAGGCTGAGGTCTCTTCTGAGATGGCTCGCATCCGAGCATCTGATGAACGCGAAGTTTCCAAGCAGTTCGTGAGATGAGTTGACGCGTATGGTATTTCTTTCCATTACAACATATGTACTGTCTATCTCCCCAGTGACCCCATCAGTTCTCGGTGGGGTCACACCTATCTTTTCATGTTTAGCGAGGTTTCAAAATGGGTTGGCCAAGTAACTATCCGGATCCAGAAGACAATGATAGAAAATTCACAGAAACAAGTTCCCATGCGCCACCACCACAAACTGGGATAGTTAAGGATTTCAAAGTGGGCTTTACGCTTGCTGTAAAGAACATTCTATCATTCGGTCTAGCAATGCTGGGAATACTACTTGTCAGTTTAGTCCTTCTTGTGGTGATTCTAATAGTCGTTATAGTTCCGGTTCTAATAACAATGGGACTACCCTTCCTGATTTGGTTGGTGGAATCAATCGTTGCAGGGTTCTCTGAAACGAGTGGCCTTTATCTTGTTATGCTAGTCCTGTTCTTGATCCTACCACTCCTTTCACCTTTCTTCATAGCTCTTGGTGCATTGTTCGGAATGTCACGAGAGATTGTGGAGAGTGATGGAACTCAGGCCGAGAGCGCGTTCTCTTGGTATGGAAAGAGGGGACTTTCATTACTTGGTGGAGGATTGATTCACGCCCTCATCACACTGGCACCTATAATAATTGCGTTCCTGTCAATCTCCTACCCAGTCTGGAACCCACCCACAGATGAAGAACTAGAGATTGTAATCCCACTGATCATCATTTGGATTGTACTCATAAACGGGATGCTTTCACTCACGTTTCCGGGGATCATTGATGGCCTATCAGCAATTAGAGCTGCGGCCAGATCAGTCAGACTCACTTGTCAGTTTCCAGGTCGAGTGTTAGGTGCATGGTTCATAATCGTGCTTATCATTGGAGTGCCACTCCTTCCGATATTTAATGAATTGACATTCCTGTGGAGACCATTCCTTCCTGCAGGATTCTTGGAACCATACACACCTCTCGTAATTCTCGCACTGGTCTTTGTTGTGGTTCCAGCAGTTTCGATCATTCTCACTAGGATCTACATGATTCTCACAGCAAAGGTAGATGCAACCTACACCCAAGGAGGGGATGAGTGAACATGAACCCCAAAGTATCAACTAAACGCATCAAGGAATTCGAAATTGTCACGAATCCCAAGATCATAAAACTACTACTTGACAAGACAAGAAAGGACATCGTATTCAAGTATCTCGTGAATCAGCCAATGACAGTGAAACAACTGTCCGTGGCAATGAGAAAGAAACCAGGGACAGTGCTTCATCACGTACAGAAGCTGAAGAATGCAGGGATCATAGAGCTGGTGGAAACTCGCGAAACTCCAAGGGGTATTGTGGAGAGATATTATCGTGCTGTAGCTAGAGAGTTCAGATTGGGAATCAGCGAGCGAATGAGTGCCTATGATGAGGAACCTCAAGCATCAAAGGACAGAGTTAGAGCTGCTCTTCTCGGTCTCTCGACACTCGGTATTCACATCACAGAGTCAGAGTTTGAACATGCACGTACCACTCTTCAAAGACTGATTGACAGGGAAGCTGAAGTTTCCAGAGTCTACGACTCTCCAAGCAATCATGCATTCCAGAGCCTACCCCCATCAACACGTAGAGATGTGTCTTACAGGATGTCGCAGTTCCTATTGTCCCAAGATGCAGCTTACAGAAGAACGCTTTCAGAGTGGCACGACTTGATTTCACGCTATCTAAGAAAAATCGAGTCGGAGGTAGCCTGAGTGGCCATAGAGTTCACTTTCAGCCTTGTCCAGGCGGTTATTGTTGCAATAGCTCTACCTATTGTTACAATATGTCTGTTCTACCTGATGATCCCAAGACTGAAGGTAGGGCCTGGTAGTAGGTTGCGAAGATATCTCTCATACTTAGACACTCCGCCTCGCATTGAAACAACACAATCACCGAATATGACATGGAGAAATGACAAAATCCGCCTTTACTACTATTACTTAGCAATAGTGTTGTTCTTGGTAAGTTTTGCAATTAGTGAATTTTACGAAGTGATGATGGACCTTCTTCTTCCTGTGTCACAGGGTAGCACTGGAGAGATGCGAGTTGCTTTGAGTGTGATATTTGAGAGCGTATTTAGTGCAGGATGGATTGGTTCGTTACCTTGGACGGGAGTAATCGCATACCATGAAACTTGGAATTGGATCTTCTTTACTGCTGCGTTCACAGATAATCCCAATTTTCTATCCACGGTGGTCGGAATCCTGACATTGATATCCATGGGAGTTGGACTAGTATATTTGGCACCTCTTGCCATTAGGAGAATCAGACGTTCCTTCTTCCCGTCAATGTTCTTCTTCACGACCGGCATGACCATCTTCACAAAAGCTGCTACAAGTTGTTTGGCATATGCTCTTGCACTTGCTGGAGGAGTGGAGTTAGAATACATCTCAATGACTGCAACTGGTAGTATGATTCCAGACCTCTTAACTGTGATAGGGATTATGCTCCCGATTGTAATTGCCATGTTCGCATTCTTCATAGTAATTGGTCAGAAACTATGGAAAACACATTATACTGACTCTAAGTCAAGAACTTGGTTCATAGTATATATTGCATTGAGTTTTTGGCTAGGTATTGCTCTTACGATAATGGTAGTGTGAGTTGAATGACTGTGAAACAGACTGCCTCAATCTTCTTGGTTTGCACGCTGCTACTGATGATACAAGTCGCTCCAACATATGGATATACAACAGCACAATCAGAAACTGTTCGAGACTATTGGCCTACTGATGAATGGAGAAACTCAACACCAGAAGAACAAGGACTAAACTCCAATACTCTGAGTCGTATTGATGAGATAATTGATGAGAATGAAATCAGGATTGATTCAGTCATAGTAATCAAGAATGGATACATTGTCTATGAGAAATACTACAACTACTGGACACAGAATGATATACATACAATTCAATCCTGCACAAAGAGCTTTATGTCTGCACTCATAGGAATAGCCATAGACAAGGGATACATCGACAATGTGAGCCAACCAGTTCTTGATTTCTTTCCCAATTATACAATTGATAATTGGGATCCAAGAAAGGAGAACATCACACTCTTCCACTTATTGACAATGTCATCAGGTCTTGAATTCCATGAGGTCGATATTCCCTATAGCGACCCTGCGAATGACCTGTTTGCAATGTACGACTCTCCTGATATGTGGCAATATGTCCTCGACAGGCCAATGATTAGAAACCCAGGGGAAGAATGGGAATACAACTCTGGGGGCATTGAGGTCTTGGGAGGAATAATTGAACAATCAACAGGTTATCGTGTTACTGAATTTGCTGAGGAGTTCTTGTTCAATCCAATCGGAATTGACAATTATGAATGGTGGGGGCCATTCGCTAGCGGCCAGTACGGATGCAGTGGAGGATTGAAACTCCAACCAAGAAACATGGCACGTTTTGGATACCTCTATTTGAACAACGGAACATGGAATGGTAGTCAAATCGTTTCTCCAGAGTGGGTCAATGTATCAACTAAGATGTATTATGATACTGGATCTTGGTATCAATACAGCTACACCTGGTGGGGAGTTCCTGGATACAACTTCTATGAGGCAACAGGTCACTATGAACAGAAAATCTATGTCCTACCAGAGGAGGACATTGTTGTAGTCTTCACCGGGAATATTGCTGATGAAGACTGGCATCCATCAGATTACCTCGTGATTGAGTGTGTGATTCCTTCTACAGAAGGACCTGAACCAGTTGATCCAACATTCATAGTCAGTGTGGCAGTACTTGTTATCTTAGTCCTCCCATTGCCAATCGTATTTGCTAGACGACGACTTCAGTAGTGAATCTCAAGTCTACTAAAAGATAACAATAAACAGAAGCAATAGTTTCTCTGATATTCTCAAAGATTAAGCCAAATTAGAAAAAAAAGAGATACACGGACTCGAAAAACAGGAGTCCGTTGGGATATGTTACCTTGTTGCTATCTAGTATCTGCGACGTCTGTCGCGACCACCATAGTCTCCACCACGGCGATCTCTACCGCCATAGCCTCCACCACCTCGACGATCGTATCCACCATAGCCACCACCACCATAGCCGCGGCCACCACCGTAGCTTCTACGACGACGAGTGTCCTCGTGCTCTTCAGCGCTCATGTCAACTTCTTCATTGACCTCTTCAATGGCTTCCTCAGCCTCAGCGATCTCTCCGTACTTACCAATGTTGAGTCGAAGGTTTCCACGGAATAGACCGGTGTAGCCGTTCTTTAGCATGTAGGTAGAACCTGTCTTAATATCATCAATTGAGGAGTCCCATAATGGTACTTGTACACAACCAGTTGTATCACCAACTGTTGCATCTGCAACTCGGTGAGTCTCCCCGTCACGTCGAGACGTGACCTCACGCTCTTCGCCAATAGCAACCACCTTGAAGGTGATTGTCACGTTCTTCATTCGTGGCTTCAGTTCAGCCACAGTAGCCTCAATAGGCTCGCGTTCTTCATAGCTCATCGTATATTCTCTCGCTTGTGCGATAGCAGGTCAAACAAAACCAGGGAAATCTTCAGTGGGTATGTGTGTGCAATCTTGTTGACCCCTCACCAGACCACTTCTAGAAGGCGCCTTGAACTTGGTATACCTGCATCTTTTCGCTATGGATGTTCCCTTAAGAACTTGTGTACTCTGGAAATTTCTTAGAATTCGTTACTCGTCGTGGATGTATATTTTGAAATTCAAAAATCAACATCAGGAATAGGTTTCTTTCAAAAACATTAAGCAAAAAGAGAGTTGTACGGACCCCCAAAAAAAACGGTCCGTATAAATTTAGAATAATGTGTCACAAATTAATATCTGCGACGTCTGTCACGACCACCATAGCCGCCGCTACTGCGACGATCTCTACTGCCATAGCTGCTTCCACCGCTACGTCCGTAGCCTCCGCCGCCATAGCTTCTCCCTCCTCCACTGTATCCACCGCCGCCGCCATAGCTTCTACGACGACGAGTGTCCTCGTGCTCCTCAGCGCTCATGTCAACTTCTTCATTGACCTCTTCAATGGCTTCTTCAGCCTCTGAAATCTCTCCGTACTTGCCAATGTTTAATCTTAGGTTACCACGGAATAGACCGGTATAACCATTCTTCAGCGTGTAAGTTGCTCCAGCTTCGATATCATCAATGGAAGAGTCCCATAGTGGTACTTGAACAGTACCCGTTGAATCACCAACTGTTGCGTCTGCAACACGATGAGTCTCCCCGTCTCTTCGGGATGAAACCTCGCGTTCCTCACCAGTACCAACCACCTTGAAGGTGATTGTAACATTTCTCATTCGTGGCTTTAGTTCAGCCACAGTAGCCTCAATAGGCTCACTTTCTTGATAGCTCATAGTATATTCTCTCGCTTGTGCGATTAACAGGTCAAACAAAAACAGGGTGTTCTTCAGTGGGCATGTGTGTAATCGTATCGACCCCTCACCGGGCCACGTTTCGAATTCGCCTTGGAATTGATATTCCTGTGTTTGTGCATTGCAATAGTCCCCTTAAGAACTTGTTTACAGTGGCTTTTTCAATCCAGCATCTTCACTATAGTTCCAAATGATTAATACCATTGATTTGTCGTAAAAGAGTGGATGAATAGGATTAAGATAATTCTGGTAGGCGCTGTAATCACGGTAGTTGTAGTTGCATTTGTCGTTGGCGTAAGCTTACTGCCAGAAATACCAAGCACAGACCAAGATGAGTTTCCGGATTTCTTCACTAAGAACGAAGACTACTTTGTGACACGAATTGGGGCAGTCCCTGAAATCGATCGAGATACCTATCAACTTGAGATCACCGGACTTGTTGAAAATCCAACAAGTTACTCTTTGACAGAGTTGCAGTCACTGGAAATGATAGATTTACCTCTTACTATCGAATGCATTGGTAATTCTGCAAACGGGAGATTAGTGTCAACTGCTATATGGCGAGGATTCAGTTTATACGATTTACTTGATTCCCTTGGTATCATGGAAGGGGCAACTGGAGTCAAGTATTCATGTAAGGACGGGTATTTTGCAACACATACCATGGATCAAGTTGAGAACAATGGAGTACTAGGAGCGTTGTACATGAATGAGGTTGAAATTCCACCTCTACATGGGTTTCCTCTAAGGTTCTTGTTACCAGGGCATTA
>JBHLOX010000081.1:9647-12202 GCA_048940045.1 Promethearchaeota archaeon | reverse complement strand
GATAATCCCCCTGGAGGCACCATCTATTCTTGGTTCTCTGAACTTGGTACCGGTATGATTCATCTGGCAGTAGGATACCCCTGCAAGAACGATTATCAACGGTATCAGTTTACAAGATGAATTGTCACAAGATTATCACACGATTGAAATCGTGAAGAGAGCTTGCACTGTTCTCGGACAGAGAGAGGTGCAGGCTACGAGCGGGGTTGGCTAACGGGAACTTTCCCTCGCCGCTCACTGTTGAGCACCCTTTCATTTTGATATTCATCTTTTCAAAAGATGAATTTATTACTAAGCTGTTACCTAGAATACCGGTGTGAGGTGTCGCGTGCATGGAAACTCTAGAGAGTTTAAAACAGGCGATTGTTGAGGGAGATCCAGACCTAGCTGAACAGCTAGCAAAGGAAATCTTGGACTCAGGAGCTGACATCCTGAATGCAATCAACAACGCTGTAGTCCCTGGTATAAACCAGGCTGGAGAGTTATGGAAACAGAATGAATACTTCATCTCTGATGTGGTGTTGTGTGGAGAAGCCTTCAAATCCGCCATGAGCATCTTGGAGAAAGATTCACAAATCCAAAATCGAGAAAAGCTTGGTAAGTTCTTGATTTGCACTGTCGAGGGAGACATGCATGATCTTGGCAAATCAATCGTTGTAACGATGCTGAAAGGGGCGGGGTTTGAGGTCCTTGACCTTGGTGTGGATGTATCAATCTCTACGTTCATTGATAAGATAAAGGAGTTCAAACCAGACATTGTAGGACTCGGTGCCTACATGAGCACTACTGCATCAACGATGAAAGACTATGTTCAGGCTTTGGTGGATAATGGATTACGAAATGACGTGAAAGTGATGATGGGGGGCGCGAGGACAAGTGACGTCTATGTAAAGAAATTGGGAGCAGATGCATGGGGGATAGATGGAGTAGAAACTGCTGAGAAAGCTCTGAAGTTAATGGGGGTGAAGAGATGAGTTTCGTAGCTCCATCTACAAGCGATGCGCTGAAAGGACTACTCTATGCTAAAGGATTACGGTTCATTAAATTAAATCCGGGCAGTAGATCGGTCGCGGCAATGATGGGCAAGGCCGACCATGTACCTGCATCATTCGCCCAGATTCATGTTCATGCAATGACTGTTGCTCAAGCAGACACTCAGAGATTTCATCAAACGGATGGGAGATACTGCACTGACGTTCAAATCAACGTCATGAGATGGTACGCATTCGAAACACCGATGGGAATGGCGCCCGAGGCATACAACTACGAGATTGAGGCTCTAGGAGGGAAGATGATAAGGAGTATGAATCACATGTCAACGATTGACCAGAGTGATCCACTGATCAAGGAGCCCGAGGACATCGACAGAATCAAGGTTCCAATAGAGAATGATTGGGGAAGAGTCCAATTCGTCACGGATAGCATAAAGAGAAATATGGCGCTCTTTGGAAGTTGCACCGCGGCTTTCTGTGCGCCTTTCAGTTTCCTTTGCGGAGTTCACTCATATCCGAGAGTGATTAGGAATATTAGGAAAAATCCTGATTTCATTCATAGACTCTACAAATGGTCTATTGATGAGGTTCTGGTACCCTATCTAGAGATGCTAAAGAACGAAACAGGGGCTAAGACCTTTTTTGGTGCTGATGCATGGGCTGTAATACCCAATGTCACGAAAGAGATGTTTGAGAATTTTATCTTTCCATACAATAAGTACCTAGTAAAACAAGCTAAGCGGAAGGGAATAAAGGCGACTCCAGCAGCCACTGCTGACTACTGTGAGGATAATCCTGAGAAATTTGATTCTAATCTTATGAAATGGTGCTGGTCAAAGATGGGTGAAGAGATGATGGGCATGCCTTTCTTAATGATGGGAATGGGAAAACCTGAACTATGGTCTATGGAATTGATACAGGAATTTATTGAAGAGAACAAAGCGAGAGGCAAGTGGCCACCTGTTGCAGCGAGCTGCAGTGCTAGTTTCATTAGAGACTCAACACCCTATGAGATTGCAGAGTTTGTCAAGAGGATAATTGGTGGCATAGGTAGGGATGGTCACCTTTTGTTCAACCTTATCCAGGTTCCAGCTGACACACCGCCGATAAATGTCCACTCTTTCATAGAGGCTGTCAGACTCTATGGCAGCTACCCAATACCTGAGGACCTAGACAAGATTGAGTTCAGACCACCTGAGTTTGAACCCTACAAGGACTGGTTGAAAAGGGAAATCGCTGAGGGGCAAATCGAACCTTACGAGTGAACAAGTTTCAACGGAATTGGTGAATCTTCAATTGCATCAAATCACTGATTTGATCTGATGCATCCAAAGAACTTGATCAGGTAGGATACTATATGTTTCGGAAGATTGTGGTTTTCGAACCTTCTGGACTCAGAATCGTTGTTGATGGAACAACCACAATTCTAGATGCTGCGCGTAGACTAGGCCTATATTTACCCTCAGAATGTGGAGGGCATGGGACATGTGGAAAGTGCCTAGTTTCTGTAGAACCTGCCCCACCCCCATCTGAGAGTGACAACAAGTACGTTTCTAAGTCTGA
>JBHLOX010000081.1:0-9547 GCA_048940045.1 Promethearchaeota archaeon | reverse complement strand
TGTGGAAAGTGCCTAGTTTCTGTAGAACCTGCCCCACCCCCATCTGAGAGTGACAACAAGTACGTTTCTAAGTCTGACATCAAAAATGGAATACGACTAGCTTGTCAGCATAAAATTCAAAGAAACATTCATGTAGCAACTGGACTCGCCGCAAGCTCGGCTAAGATTCTCATAGATGGTACTCTGAGTTCAGCGGAGTGGGTTATTGATAAGGGGCTTGAAAACCAAAAAGGGATAGCAATAGATTTGGGAACGACAACTATCGTAGCATATCTTCTCAATCTGGAAACTGGCATTCAGATTGGCCATGTAGCAACCTTGAATCCTCAGATTATGTATGGCGAGGATGTTATGTCACGCATTACTTACGCTGTCTTTGAAGAGGATGGGGCTGAAGTATTAAGAGATGTAGTTTTGCGTAGAATTGAAGAAGTGCTCATGGAACTGATATCATTAACAAAAGTGGACCATCAAGACCTTCGTAGATTAGTAATTGTAGGGAATCCTGCGATGCACCATCTGCTTCTCGGACTAGATACCGAAACTCTAGGAAAGGCACCATACAAACCAGCAATTAAGAATTCACTCAATAGGAGTGGCGAAGAACTGGGACTCATTTCAGTTAAGAGAATCAATGCATATTTCCCTCCCAACATTGCAGGATTTGTTGGAGGGGACACCGCAGCCTTCATCCTATCCCAACGGCTAGATACTACTGACAAGATTGTGCTTGGGATTGATGTTGGTACCAATGGTGAGATAATCCTTTCAATAGAAGGAGAATTATTCTGCTGCTCTTGTGCCGCAGGTTGTGCGTTTGAAGGAGCAACAATAAGACATGGTATGAGAGGACAGGAGGGAGCAATAGAACACCTGTCGATTTTTGATCCCAACAAGGCGCCTCAATTTACTGTCATAGGTAATACCACACCGAAAGGCCTCTGTGGTTCAGGTATTGTGGATATTGTTGCAGAGTTAAAAACAACAGGTATCATTAGGCCAAACGGAAAAATGCTAGAATCGAATAGAGTGATAGACCTCGAAGGAGAGAAGGCATACATAATCACTAGACCTGGCGAAAACAACTCCGAGAAGTTACTAAGTTTCACTCAGAATGATGTCAGACAAGTACAACTCGCGAAAGGTGCAATTCTTGCAGGTGCGAGCATATTGATGAAGTCAGCAGGCATAGATGTAACAGACATTGACATGGTATTACTGGCTGGTGCATTTGGTACTTACATTGACCCAAAAAGTGCAATGACCATCGGGCTTTTGCCACCAGTTGGGTTGGAGAAAGTTATTCCTGTAGGAAACGCCGCTGGAGAGGGGGCCAAAAGGATGCTCTTATCCCTCAAGGAGAGAACCTTGGTTGAAACTGTAGTTGAGAGGGTTAAGTACGTTGAGCTAATGCAATATGATAACTTTACAGGAATCTTCGCACGTGCAACAATACTGGAGGATAAGATGCCTTTCTAATGCTCTGATATAACTAAAGAAGACGGAAATGTTACATGCCAGTTTTCAAAACTGGTAAGAAGTAGACGCTGACGGGGTCGGGTGAACGGGGAACTCTCCTTTTCCTCACTCTGTTGAGTACCTTTTCATTTTTCAGCTGCAAAAAGAGCCCATTGTTCATATCGTTCTTCATACATACAACTACATGGCACATCTTGACAGAAAAACGAGTTCAAGTCGAAGAAGCGACATTCGATGACGCACAAGAAATTCTTGATGTCATCAATTCATCCAATCGCGAAGCGTTTGGTCAAATAATTCCCAAGGAGTATTTCAGAGAACCCATCATTACTCGTGAGGAATTTGATGAATGTTTAAACAAGATGACATTCTATGTGCATAGACAAGAGGATGTTGTTGTCGCAGTCGCGGCTCTAAGTATTGAAGATGAAGACATCGGTCGAATCCGTTGGGTCTACGTATTACCAAAGTTCCAGAAACAGGGAATAGGCACCGCTTTGATTCTTCACTTAGAACGAATTGCACGGGAAAGAGGGCTTAGAAAGACAAGATTGGTCACAGATAATAATGCAGAGTGGGCAATTAGATTTTACAGGAAGTTAGGATATATATTGATTAACAAGGTTTCAAATCCTTGGGGATTTGATGTCTGGATGGGCAAACAGCTATAACTATCAGATCGGCAAGAAGTAGAAACTGGCGGGGTCAGTTAATCAGGCAACTACCCCCTTCTTGATACTGTTGAGCATCCTCTCTCTTTTGCATTAGTCAGTTCATCCTAGAGGAGTTATTCTTCCTCATCTCAATGGTTTTCTGATTCTGTCAGTATGACGTTTAAAGGATGAATAGATGATCCAACCGAAGAGGCGATCAACGATTCGAGGTGGCATTCCTTCTTCTTTTCTTGTCCTATTCATCATCGTATAGATATACTCGTAAGATGGCGTAGTACCTCGATCCTCGACAAGCCATGGTTCTAAAATGATTAAGTTATTCTCTCCGTCCCAGTCGATAGTTGGAATCAGGTTTCTGTCAAGTAGACCTCTCTGCAGCAGTCCACTGTATAAATCTTTGTCAAGCATTCCTTCACAGGCAATCCACTTCCCAGAGAGATATACCTCTGGCCAAAAATGTGAAACAACTTCGGGTATTCTGTCGGACAACCAATCGGGAATAATTCCTTTCAACGCTTGACTCCTACATTTCGCAAGGTGAAACCTTGCAGGTATCCCTGAGGCACGAAGCAGAGCAACATGAAGATTAGTCTTTGTTCCACACTCGCCAGTCCCTCTCTTTAGAGTCTGTGAAGCCTTGCTTTTGGCATCATTAATACTGAAAGCGATATTATCTCTTACAAAGTAGAAGATATTCAAAGCTGTTTCTTGTTGGCTTTGTGATTTCCCCCTGATCTCCCTTGATATCTTCAAAATATCCGGATGCTCCCAGTCGCACAATTCTGTCGGTTTCAAATATTCGCTTGTTTTTTGATGTTCTTTTATCAATGAAATAGACCTGTTCTTACTTGGTTCTCAATTCATATAAGATAGCGCGAACAAATTCTCGTATTATACGACAAAAGGTGTACATCCTTGCTGTTAATAGCCAAGAGAAGAGATGTTTGAATTGGAAAATGAACTTCTCGAGGAGATTATCGGAGCTTTCAAGTCACAGACTAGACGCCAAGTAGTTAAACTGCTTCTTAAACATCCTCGAGGATTACGCTTCAGTGAAATAGCAAGAGCTTTGAGTGTCTATCCTTCAACATTAGAGAAGCATTTGGCTAGACTAGTGAGAAGTGGAGTAATTTCTCATCATGATAATCGCTATCTATCAACTGTGAATTCTATTATTATTTGGGAGAAATTCAAGAATCTTCAAGAGATTGACTCTAGATCATATCTCGATTCGCACATTCTCCTCGTTGAAAATCATGATTTAAGAGTTAGATTCGGTCAATTAACCTTTGAAGTGATACCTAATCTCATCTCAGTTATCAATCAAATAAAGAATGATTTCAATTGCACACAGGAGTTCATACAAGCCGGTGGGAACTTAGATTATGAAATTGGAAAGACTGTCTATGGGTCAGGAATGCTAGATCACAAAAATTCACGAGTTGAACTTATTCTGACTCGTGAGCTGATAAATCAGATTCAAAATCAGGAAGAAGAAAATCTATTTCTTAGTAGGTTTGATGAAAAAACAACTTGGTTGTATGAAATTGAAGAATGTGATTTGGGTCTTGGTGTTGGAGAGTCTTCGGGCTTTCTATTCCTACCCAAACTTGATTTTGAAATCGATTATAATCAGTGCTTATACACTAAAGACCTTACAGCTATTGAATGGTTAAGAGAGCTTTTTAGTCATCTTATAGCACAATCTCAGATTTTCAATCCTTGAACTACGGAATGCTAGATATCTTGAAAGTAATCGCAGTTGGGTGAACAGGGAACTCTCCTTTTCCTCACTCTGTTGAGCACCCTTTTCATTTTGCAATAGCTGATCCTTACTAAACCATCAGTTTTTTGAGTGCAATCCATTTCTCTTGTAAAAAGAGATGCTGCCTGATATTCTGCTCTGGTGTACCCTCTTCATATGTGGGTATCTTCTAATCTACTATCTAGCAGATCTCATAATTGACACCCTTGAGAATATCAGTGAGTCATTCTCTATTTCTCCTATAGTCTTGGGACTCCTCATCCTTGGCATTGATCTAGAAGAGAGCATTGTTTCCTTGGCGGCGGCGGTCGAGGGTCTTCCATATCTTGCTCTCGGTAATCTTATTGGAAATACAGTGATAGCAATTGGGATAGCCTTTGGATTACCTGCTCTTTATCTTAAGGCTGAAATCGATCAGCTTCCAAGATTCTACTATGCCGAGCTAACTGGTGCTGGTACAATTGTATTGATATCAATGGTACTGACGAGTTACCTATTCCTATTTGGATTTTTGAGCATAATTCTCTTTATTACTCATTTAGCGTATACTCTGCGAATTCAAAGAGAATTCAAATCAACCCATTTACACACGAAACAGGTTGAGGAAGATACTGATGAGGAGCGGGAGAAAGACAGCGGTATAAAAAGCGAAAATCGTATACAGACAGCTATCAAATTGCTAATGGCTTTACTTGTTATTTTCGTTGGCGCAGAGGTTTTAGTGTTCAGTGCTGAGGAGCTTGTTATTCTTACTGGGTTGAATGAAAGTTTCTTCGGATTGGTAATAATGGCAGCTGTGACCAATGTTGAGGAGTTTTGGTTGATAGTCAAGTCAATTAGAAAGGGTCGCACCGAACTGGGTGTGAGTGCTCAGGTTGGAAAGATCGTATGGAATATCACATTGATTTTCGGAATTTGCGGCATACTTTTACTTCAGTTCACATTTGAGATGATAATGCTGCTTAGCTCGATTGTCTTTATCATCGCACTCACTGCTCTAGCTGTTAATCTCTTTCAGAACCGATTATCAAAAGCAACTGGCATTGGATATTTAATACTACTCCTTATCTTCTTGGCTCTGAACTCACTATTCATCATATAGAATGTTGAATCAACCGAGTAGGAAGTAGAGGTTGACAGGGTCGGGTGAACATGGAACTACCCTACCCTCACCTGTTGAGCCACCCTTTCTCTTTTGCAGTTGTCAATTTCGGATGAGCAGAAGTCAGGTTTATCTCCTTTCTTGTTCGCTTTCAAATTAGATATGCAACTCAAGTGGGAATAATCAATGAAAGTCAAATGCTTTGATTGTGATGAAGTTATTGAGGCTGAAAGCTTAGAAGCACTTGCGGATGTCTTTGTAGCACACGGTCAAAGGAACCATTCGTGGGAGTATCCGGAAAAGGCAATAAGAAATTATGCCTACAATTACGCAGAAGCAGTAGAGCGGCTCACAGGTGATACAGTAAGAAAAGAGGAAATCGGTGAAATCACTATACATCCAGTCACAGAGGACTCTATAGATGATTGGTTGCAGTTTTTCGATTATGACGCTTTCGCAGGTAATCCTGATTGGGCATCCTGCTACTGTTTCGAACCACATATGCCTGCGACAGCTGAGAACCCAGAGCGTCCATGGCGAGAATCACGATCAATCATGGTCAAACGCCTGTCAAAGGGAGAAACTTACGGGTATCTAGCGTATGTTGATACTAAACCAGTAGGATGGGTAAATGCATCTCTTCGTAGTGATTATGAGCTTTTTCAACAAGTCGATCCGGACGGTCCTGAGTCGGCATCAGTAATTGGTGTTTCGTGTTTTGTAATTGCTCCACCTTATCGAAGACATGGAGTTGCATCAGCCCTACTTGATCGCGTGATTGTGGACGCCGCTACCCGCGGTGCATTATGGATTGAAAGCTATCCTCGCAATGAACCCGAAAGCAATGATGCTGCGCACTTTCGCGGTCCTCGTAGTATGTACATTAAACGCGGATTCCAACCAATCGTTGTTCGAGAACGTGATACCGTGATGCGTCTGCAGGTACAGCACTGAACAGACCACTAAGCAGCAGAGTGTTTTCTATTCCTCCAGAGGTGGTAGATATTCAGTGATGTTTGCTCTCATCCTACGAGCTCAAGAATTTCATCCAGAATCTCGTGCCACTGCTTCTCCTTCATGTTCGGGAATGACCAATCTGCATGTGGTTGATAATAGCGCCCCAGGGAAATCTTTGTCAGATGAGTTCCAAAGTTCATGACTGCAGATAGCAGTGTCCATTGCATGTAGTATGGGATGCCATAAACCAAAATCAAATCATGAGGTCCCTTTCCATGGGGGCCTGGCCATGACTCATCCTGAAGGTAGTTTGCCAATTCCATTGCGCCCATTGATTTGCAGCCCTCAAAACCTCTCTCAATAAAGGCCTTGATTGCACCTCCAGTCGCAACAACAGGTATCTTACCAGTCTGTGAAAGGGCTATTGCATAGTCAATCATGTCACTCTTCCCATGTGTTATGCTAGCTGCCTCTGATCCCACAATCAATAGGGGTTTCTTTGATTTTGTGAAGGTTCTTTTGAGTTGGTCGGCTTTGCTGAGTGACTTTGCACTATCAGGGCCGCAGATCTCTCCTGTCTGCCAGGGTACTGGTTTCATCACCACTATTTGCCACCTCCCATGACTAGCTCCTTGAGAAGCGTTGGATCTGGAATTGTCCTTTCCTTCCATTTGTTCTCCTTCATCTGAGCCAGAATCTTGTCTTTCAACGTGATTGGAATGTCAGTTTCGCGTCTGATATACTTCCAAACATCATCTGGGAAGAAGCCATACGAATTCTCGTGGATGTCAATGTAGTGACTCAGTTTGATGGATCGCCCTTTACTTGTATCATTGGGTCTAATGCAGAGCTTTGCTGTCATCACATTGGCTTCTGCAACAGTTTCAGCCGCATAGAATAGGTGTTCGGGACCAGGCGCAGTTATTACGCGTTCTCCAGTGCGTGCATCGTAGACAGTCCAAGCCTGCTCATCCTCTGCTTTACCAAGCAGCATCCTGCGATATTTTGAGCCATGTGGTCCTACAATCACGGGAACACCAAGTCTCCAGAATCCTGATGCTATTGATGCTGCTTTTTGTGACATCGCACCCCAAGAGATGCCTACTGCCCCAACACGATTGTGGATATAGTCTGCAATCTCGGCATAATTACCACGTAGGTTTCTCTTGGCGAAAATCGCAGCAATCTTTATTGCAGCACCAGCGATATGGGGGTTGGAAACGCATGAACCGACATTGATTACGCACCCCGCATCAAATTCGCCACCGCGTCGCTCATAGATTGATTGTCCATTCTCATCTTTTACAGAGCCTGCTGACATCGCTGCACATCCAGATGTCAATATGATGTATCTTCGTTTTGCGAACTCTTCAGCCATTTCGTAAATGTCCTCTCCTCCGCCTGGATAGTTGGCGCAGCCAACATGGGCAACCACTCCAGGTATCTCACCAAAGACTATGGGTTGCCCAACACTACGGATTTCGGTGTCCTGGATTGCCCCTCTGCCTGTTCGAAGCTTGTAGATTTCATCTTTGCAATCTTTTTCTGCAGCAACAACCATCCAACTGTGCAAATCATAACCATTGGGGCATGCAGATTCGCATCGTGCACATCCAATGCAGTTATGATAGACTTCACGTAACGGTTCGAAGTTCCCTGTCTGCGCCGCCAGAACAGCTTCCATAATTGGTTGGTTATTTGGACATGACCGAATGCACTCGCTACATTTCTTGCAGTCTTGGGCCATCTTCTGGATTTGCTTCTTTGTCGGGAAGTATTTCATCTTCCTTCTTTTTGGCATGACAACAAGGGCTACTTTGGTTGCCACGGCTCCAACCTTATGGTGGTCATGGATATATGCGCCAGGTATTTTCCCTGATACAAGATCTTCCACAATCGAGTCAATAGAGTCATCAGACCTGTCAGTCAGTCCCATAACGGCCTTGTCACTGGTTGAAATGACTGGAGCCTTTACTTTTTGAGCTTCACTGACAACATCAGTCCGGACACATTGTTCGTCAACTACTACTACATCAGCCTTTCCGCTTCGAATATATCTAAGCTGCCATGAGATCGGCCCAACAACCTTAGCGCTTGGATCACGTCGCGTGATGTCCCAAGCAGTACAACACATCCCACCTACCTCAACTTGTCCTCCAAGTTTTTTCTCAGCTATATAGTCAGTTATTGAGGCTGCTGGTACAATGTTATGGCCAATAGTTAGAATGATAGCCTTATTGGTATCCATCATACCTATTCCTGAGTCAACAAGTGGTGCTTCTGGATCAGCTTGTGGAAAATCAAAAGTTGAAATCTGAACAAGATCTGCAATCTCCATGCTTATTTGATCAATCATACCAACATGGAGAACCTTGCTCTCGAAGTCCAACCAGCTTCCCTCTTGGCCTGTATGTACTGCCGAGAGTGTGTGTGCTAGTTGACTCTCGCAATAGTCAAGGATAATACTTGCATCTTCGAGAGTTCTAGGTCGCATTCCTGTTGCCAATCGTGAAACAGGTGCATGTATCTCAGTGCCAGGCCCTTGAATGAGATCGGTCTGGGGACCGAATTCATCAATTAAGTGGTCAACCAAGTGTCTCGCATGAGCTAAGTGTGCTGCATTACCTATATTTGCTGCTGCAAGCACAATCCTTGCCTGTTGCCCTTTCATGTCAATCCCACATGCGCCTCGTTTGTCACCAGAAAGGTCACATTTGCCAAAGGTGCATAAGCAACAGACCTGACAATAAGGCATGTAGGACGGTTGGTATTTCGACAAGAGTTTGTGGTCCCAAGAACGGAGACCGGTCGGACTCGGCATTGGGGTTGGGCCCATTGGCTCGTCCCACTCGTCATCCACAATCTGACCAATTCGGACCTCAAGACCCTTGAAGACACCTAAAGCGGTTTTTGCTTCATCAGCTTTGAAATGTGCATTCTTTTTCATAATTATACAAATCCTGCTCTTTTTACAGTTGCATTGATTCCTATGACAATGACATATAGCATCGCTAGTCCCCCAAATCATAACAGCGGAGAATTGTCCTCTCCAGCCACGGACTCTGTCACAGAAATCCTCGTCACTGAATTCCACCAAAATTATGAATCATGATTCGATATAGATTAATGAATCAATATTCATAAAAATCTTTTTACTTTATTTTTAGTGCGTTTGTCATTTTGAATCGAGTTTATCCACCAATGACTACTAATCTTATACACACATCTAATTGTAATTAGATGTCAACTGAATGAGCTGATGCATTGACAGAGGATTTAAGATCAGGTAGAAGTGTAGAGTGCCCGTCCTGTTCTGTGACATTAGGAAGATAGCCTCTCTCTCCTTGCAGAATCTTAGAGGTGCAGGCTTACGACGGGGTCAGGTAATCAGGGAACTTCCCGCTCCTTATTCAATTGAGTGTCCTTTCTCTTTTATTACAATCAATGGATAGACTTCTGAAATCTTCCAATAATCTCATCTTGAACTCCTTTCCCTAAGTCCACAAAATATGCACTGTAGCCAGCAACTCTTACAATTAAATTCCTATACGAGTTTGGATTATCTTGCGC
>JBHLOX010000080.1:3283-12210 GCA_048940045.1 Promethearchaeota archaeon | reverse complement strand
TATGAGGAGGCCGCGGGTTCGAACGAACAGATGATTACCATCGTTCCGGAAATCCCGCCTGGGGCTCCACTTTTTCTAATGGTCGTTATTGAACTCTGACACGAGACAGGAGAGGTCGTCACATTTGTTCCGAAGGGATTCATCCCCTCGTATTTTCCTAAGGGAAGAAAACACAAGACGACCTCCAATCAGGACCAACACAATGATGCCAATGATGAGAGCAACCATTAATCCTAGAACGTGATTAATTGAGTAACTGTTCGATGTAGCTATAAGAACTGTCAGAAGAGACATTGGTATTGTCAGTATACCTATTCCAGTACGAAGCTCAGCCAGATGAGTTCTTTTCTCTGCATTAATTGTACGAATGAAAGCCAATGATGTTCTAATGTTACTGTGTTCCGTATGTTCATCAATTTCGTATTCTTCGGTTGTCAATGCTGTCCCTTCATCAATCTTCGAGTAAAGGGTCTCCAGGTTTCAATCTTCTACCATGTCTACGTCGCTTGGCAAACAATCGAGCTGCCTCTTCAGGACCTACAAGCTCAGATACTCTCTTGAAAGCTTCAGGATCGTCTTCCCTGTCTAGCCATTTCTCAATCTCCTTCGCTACTGAAGGAGCAAGATCCTTTGCCAGCTTTTTCTTTCGACCCTTTCTGTCCAAGTCGAAATCATCCGGACCAAGTAGACTCATCTTACTCATTATCGTTTATTGATTAGCAGTTAAGACCTTATTCATGACTGACGTTTTGTACTCACTCCGTTATTCTTATAACCAGAGTTGGAAGACAGCCCGTCTAGCACGGGTCGGTGGTCTAGCTTGGCTATGATTCCTGGTTTGGGTCTTGTGAACTCATGTTCGCTGGCAAGACTCCAGGGGATCCCCGGTTCAAATCCGGGCCGGCCCACCACTGATTCTTACACAGACAACTGTGACTTCGTCAATAGTCGAAATCCTTATGTTCAAAACACTTCGAAATTCGTTCAATGTCGTATCAATCATCTGTCCGTGAGCGTCTTGCTCGTCGTATTGCTGGGGAAATTGCATTATCAGAACACCCTGGACAGACAATGAAGATCTGGAGAGAACGTTTCAGGCTACCACAGATTACTCTTGCTGATTATCTGGGTGTAAGTCCAAGTGTAATTAGCGATTACGAGTCAGGACGAAGAAAGTCTCCAGGCACTTCTACGATACGACGCTTTGTGATGGCGCTCTTGACGCTTGATGAACGAAATGGTGGCCAAGTTGTGGCGGCGTTTGTGCGTCTTATGGACGTCAGTCTTGTTGATCTCAACATAGTGCTGGCAATGAGTGACTTTTCCTCGCCAATGACTGCGAAAGAATTCTGCAAGCGCTTGAAATGCACAACTAAGACTGGGGATAAACTCATGGATCGAGAGATCTATGGTTATACATTAGTCGATGTGGAACGAGCAGTCAAGGAACTGAGTAGTGATGCATTCTTGAAACTCTTTGGTGCAACCACCGAGAGATGTCTGATATTCACCAACGTCAACACAGGACGAGCCCCAATGATTGCGATTAAATCACAGGAGTTCAAACCATCGCTCGTTGTACTCCATGGTATCACAGAGGTGGACCGTCTTGCACTCGAGTTGTCTGAGCAGATGCGAATCCCACTTGCTGTATGTAAGATGAGCTCTATTGAAACTCTGACACGTGAGTTGAGAGGAATTGAACCAGTCTAACCAAGGATGAGTTTCAGCACAGCCATTCGAAGGATGACTCCATTGTACACCTGATCGAAATACTTGGCATGAGGTGTATTATCGATAGCAGAATCTAGCTCATCAACTCTAGGAAGCGGATGCAGAATGATTGCATCTTCCTTCATCAAATCCAAATCATCTGCAGTGATTCGGAACCTGTCTTTCACTTTATCATATTCTCGAATATCTGGAAACCGCTCTTTCTGAATGCGAGTAGTGTATATCACATCTACATCTCTCACAGCATCTTCAACGTTCTCACATTCTACCACATCAGCTCCAGACTTCTTCATCTGTTCTATTATTGCTGGTTTCATCCTGAGAGTCTGAGGTGCTGCGAGCTTTATCTTTACATCATAGTGACTGAGACCCATTCCCAGAGAGTGGACTGTGCGCCCATACTTAAGGTCTCCACAGAGAGAGATTGAGAGACCGTCTATCTTTCCTTTCATTTTGCGAATAGAATACAGATCAAGCAGGGCTTGGGTCGGATGTTCCTCAGAACCACTTCCAGCATTAATCACAGGAATACTGGAAAATTCAGCTGCCACTCTTGCAGAACCATCCAATGGATGACGAATGACAATAATATCCGCATACCTCTCCACAGTTCTAATTGTGTCTGCAAGAGTTTCTCCCTTTCCTCCAGCACTTGATACTCCAGCTTCTGCGAAACCCAAGACACTTCCGCCTAACCTGAGCATCGCACTCTCAAAAGACAACCGTGTCCGAGTAGATGGTTCAAAGAACAGAACAGCCATGATCTTGGAATCCAATATCTTACTCCTCTCCACGGCAACCGATTCCATCTTGGATGCTGTTTCAAGGATATGGTCAATCGTTTTCCTGTCCAAATCATGAATACTAATCAGATTCTGAAGTTCACCCATTAGAGGACACACACCCAAACAGAAACAAAACAACGAGGTTCTTTAACCTTTCCAGATGAATGAACACTTATCCTAGCTATTTTGAGTTCCTACCATACTTTCTAGGTATCTGAACACAACGAAGATTGAGATTTGCTTCTTTAACCAGCTGTGCCGCTAGTTCGTCATCATACTCTTCGATATAGATGATCTCATGGATTCCTGCATTGATGAGCATCTTGGTACAAATACTGCAGGGTCTTGTTGTACAGAAGATTTTGGCGCCCTTTACGCTTACTCCATGGAACGCTGCTTGAATAATGGCATTTTGTTCAGCATGCAACCCCCTACACAACTCATGACGCTCTCCAGGTTTCACACCAAGTTCTTCTCTGATACACCCTACATCTTCACAATGTGGTAGCTTCTTTGGTGCACCATTATATCCCGTGCTTAGTATCTGTGAGTCTTTGACTATTACAGCCCCTACTTGATTTCTCAAACAAGTGCTTCGTGAAGAAACTAGATCAGCAATCTCTGCGAAATAGACATCCTTGCTTTTTCTGGTCAAGTTGTATTTCATCCTCTTGTTCCGTTGTCAGGTGGCTAGCTTCATCACTTATCAAGTTCATCCTTCGGTGTCTTAATCAAAACCATATAACCTCAGATGCGAAAGGTAAAAAGAACATCAAAACTGGGATGAGTGTATAGAACCTGGAAGAAATGGATAATGAGAAAACATGATGGAATGCTTGTTGTCTGGCCTGCATACTTCGAAAAAGACCTCTCAAGAGCACAGGGTCGTAGAATACCAAACAATCTTGCTGCATCAAATGTCACTTTGAAAATCCTACAAATGGCTGCTGAATCATCAGGTTTTGAGTATGAAACCGAACCAGACAAACAATATCCTCGAGGTTTCTCTGACAAGAATGGTTACTTAATCATCACAAACCCTGATAACCATAAGAAAAAGAGAGTACTTCTCATGCTTGCCAAGGGCGTTAGAAGAGCTGTGGCCCAACGAGAATCAGCTCGATTGGCTGCTGAGAAGAAGAAAGGCAAGAAGAAAAAGCGCCGAAAGTAATTATCTACAAGAGTGTGATCCTTTTGAGACGTTTAGGCAAGGTCCTCCATATTTCAAAAAGGGGGTCGATTATCCTACGTACTGACAAAACCCCTCCAGTTGGATCCAAATCTATTGTCCTGGACAAGAAGGCACAAGAGGTGGGTGAAATCATAGACGTCTTTGGACCTGTGAAGGAACCATATGTCGCAATACGTCCGAAACGCGATTCTACCCCTTCAAAACTGATTGGCCAGATTCTCTATCTTAAGAAAAAGTAATGTACATTAATGTACATCATTGTCGAAATCAATACGACATTTGCCGAAAATGGATAGCAGCTTCCGATAATTAAATATCATTCCGCGTAAGATGTTTGACGTTGCCACGTGTCTATCAAGGTCATTTCAATGAACGATGAAGCCGACCAGATCCTGAAGGCTCTGCGTGATGCAGGCGAGAATGGTCTACTCATCGGGGAACTCGCGGATAGGCTGGGTATCGACGCTCAAGAGATTACAAGAACAATAACCACATTGATGTCTGAGGGACGCATAATGCAGAAACAAGAACTCGAAAAAGACAAGTACATAATAAAGAATCCAGTCGTTGACGATACCGAGCCCGGTGGTCTATCCGACATGAACGGGTGCCCGTGTTTCCATTGCCTGAAGATCGGCAGATGCGGAATCAGACAGCCAGACTCTCCAGTCACATGTAGTGATCTTGAGGAATGGTTGGGTGCAGACCTAGGCAAAGCTACTAGCTAAGGAACCTCGTTTGGATGTCTTCCACGAGGTCCTATTGCAAGAAGATACATTTCAGCACTGGTTTTTCTTGATGCCTCTGGTTTGATAAGTTTCACAGAGTTGAATCTCTTTCTAACAGATTGCATGAACTCCTGAAACCCAGGACCTTGGAAGACTTTTGTCAGAACTTTCCCCTTCGTACCGAGTAGTCGATGTGCGATATCGACTGTCCCCTCAACAAGTGACAGCTGCCTAGCTACATCCAAATCCCATTGTCCAGTCACCTTAGGAGAACAGTCTGATAGAACCAAGTCTACAGAGCCTCCTGTAAGAGCCTCGATTCTCTCTATCACCGTTTCGTCCAGAATATCGCCTTGGATGAACTTGACTCCCTCTATTGGAGGCATCGCATTTAGATCGACCGCCACAATCTGAAGGCTGCTATCAAGTTCCTTCAGGACCTGTGTCCATCCCCCCGGACTACTACAGAGTTCAACAACCCGGTCAACACCTAGAAGGAGTTTCTGATTCTTTGCGATCTGTCTTAGTTTGTAAGCCGACCTGCTTCGATACCCATGTTTCTTGGCAGCTCGATAGTAGTGTTCTTTCTTTCGTTGTTTCTCTCCGCCTCTCGGTCGACCCATCGTGGAATCACCTCTCATCACAATCTGCTATTATTCTCCTAACTTCCTCTACAGAGGCTGTTGTCCTTATCGCAGTGGATTTGAAATGAGTTCTTGATACCTCAAACCCTTGTTCCTTTAGTTTCTCAATTATGATCTGATTTTTCGGTGGTACCAGGTTGTGAAGATCACACAAGGCATGTATGTCGATGAATGGTCTGTTGGTGAGAACAGATTCTTCCCTCATCTTTTCAAGTATCTCCGGAACTTTCCTATGATAGACTCTGTCGATATCCATACCAAGATCATTGGCAATATTACTAAGATATTGAGTATCATACAAATCTCCAATCCACAAAGGACCTGCTATACGAATGGGTCCAGCGCATCCCTTAATCCTATGGTCGAATTCTTCACTTTGAACCTTAGTTGAGAGGGGTCTAGCATCTGAATGCATACATCCTGCGCAATATCGGATGATGCCCATCTCATGTACTTGGCGGTTTGACTCAGTCCGACTTGTTGCAATTCGTACCCATGTTCTGATATAATGGTCCGTACTCAGTACTGCAAGTGGTTCCATTGCACAGTCATTAGTGCCTGCAACATTGTAAATGAACCCATTAAGTAGCCGGACGGCAATTTCATGAGTGAAAGGGCTCCGAGTGGAGAACCCCCCATACCGACGTAATGCGATCTCGGGATACACCCCACATAGAACAGGCATATCTGTTGCAGTCACAGCCAACAGACCTCCCTTGGGACTGATAGACTGCACTGCTGCATAGATGTATGGCGCGGGCGTCCCAAATGGATCGATATCCACAAAATCAAACCGTTTCGCTCTGGACTCCGTCAACAGCAACACTTTGGCGTCGCCATGAATCACCTCTGCGCGGTCGTCAAATCCAAGGTTTTTGACATTCCGTCTGGCTGTTTCCACTGCCAGTGGGTTGGCATCACACATTTTGGCCCGAAAGTTTCCTGGGCACTCATTGAGATACCTCAGTGTTCTTACACCAGAACCTGTTAGCGGTTCACACATCATCTCAATTGGATGCTCCCCCATGTAAGCTCTCAGAAAGAGTACTGAGAGGTCTCTGTTGAGCTGCATTCTTGGGTTATAGAACACAGGTAAGCTGGTGGTCGGTTGCTTCTTATCTTCACTATAATGGTCCACATCTGCACTCAGGAATGTTGTCCTGCCTTCTGTGTACTCTTTCTCGACTGTCATTGACTCATGCAAAAAGCTCCTGAATCGCTAATAAGCAGATAGGCATCACTCTGATGAATATCGCATATTCCGGAACTGCTAAGAAGGGAGAGATAAGTGAAACATAGAGGCGATGGTATTTTGCCAACAAGAATCAAGATACAGACAAATAAGGGCGACATCATCGGAGAATTCTGGAATGATGACGCAATCAATACGGTCAAGAATTTCGTGACCCTCGCACAGAGTGGATATTACGATGGTTTGACTTTTCACAGAGTCATACCAGAGTTTGTTATCCAAGGAGGCTGTCCTCAAGGGACAGGTATGGGTGGCCCAGGATACAGAATTCCCTGTGAAACTTCGGGACCGCGCCAAAGGCATGAACCTGGCTCATTTTCGATGGCACATGCTGGAAAAGATACTGGAGGAAGTCAGTTCTTTATTGTCCTAACCAGAGAACAGACACAACACCTAGATGGTGTACACACTGTCTTTGGTAAGACCATCGAGGGGATGGACGTTGTAAAAAGCATCAGACAGGGTGACAAAATGATCAAGGTTGAAGTCCTTGAGGTCGACCCAGTCATAGAGGCACATGTACTTCAAAAGATGTAGACGAATCACAACTCTGGAAAGAACAGGTAGCTTGGCTACCTGCTTTCTTTTCATATTCATTCTAGAGTATACTCTTCTCCCTCACCAAGTATGACCACCTTGATGTCGGACTGAGACTCCACTTTCTCCTTGAATGCAGCTGGGTCTGCTCCCTTCAGATGCATTGGGATGGCAATCTTTGGTTTGATGATCAATGCAGCATCTGCAGCCTCCTCTAGGTCCATTGTATAAGTATCTCCACTTGGGAGAAGGGCGACATCAACCTCGGTTTCAGCCAGCTTCTCCATCTCAGGAATTAAATCTGTGTCCCCCGCGTGGTAAATTCTCGTTTCTCCCAACTTCATAAGGAACCCTACACCGAACCCTTTGGGGTGAAATGGCTCTCCATTAGGTCTGAGTCGTTTCACATTGTATGCTTCTGTTGCCCAGATTGTTCCTTCACTAGTTATCATCTTCATGAACTGGCCTGGGGTCAAATCCCAGACAATACCTCCCTTGATCTCTTTCTTTAAATTCGGAGGAGCAATGATTGGACTTCCCAACTTGCGGATATCCTTGATCAGTTTCTTGTCAAAATGGTCATCATGGCCGTGAGTTACAAGAATAAGGTCTGCAGGTTCAAAATCGCTCTTTTTCAGTCCTGTATGTTTTGTCGAGGGGTCAATGTAGATGTTCTGGTCTGCAGTCTTAATCTGGAAACTTGCATGTGCTAAACATCGAATCGTGATTCCCATATCGTCACCAACTCTCCGATGACCCGGTGTCGTATATGTGTTTCATCTGATGGCACAGTTTATGGGGAGGACATACACCATAGAGAAATGGAGATGTCAAAATCATGCCTCTTAGGTTTGGGATAACAGCTCTAGAGTTTCAGGAAGTAGCTGGGAAAGTGGTCATTGATGGAATTCCTGATTTCTCACGTCTTGATGTTGTTGATATTGTTCGAGATGCCGTTTCACAGGGTCACTCTGTCATAGAGCTCACAATGGATGTAACACACATAATTCCAGGTTCGCTTACACCTGAATCCATTAACGGTTTAGCTGACCTGAAAGATGAGTTGAGCCATGCATATACCGCACATCTCCCGTTTTGGTCAGTTGAACTAGCTACCTTCAATGAGCATGTGAGGATGGGAGGAGTTACCAGCACAATCGAAGCTATTGAACTTGCCAAGCCTCTAGAGCCAGAGGCATATGTTCTACATGCGACAGGTGACCTTGCAGCCAATTTCTCAAGTCTGAACTATGGCAGTGGGCTTGTCCGCCTAATCAGTACATTGCTAGCAGGGTATGCAGCTGCAAGTATTGAAGACATAATCAGCAGAACTGAGATTGATCCGCGAAAAATAGCCATAGAAAATGTGGAGTTCCCATTTGACATCATGCGAGATTTAATCGATGACCTGAATACAAGTATCTGTTTTGATACTGCACACCTCTTGTCCCGAATGTCAGGAACTGAGTCTATCATGGACTTCTATAGAAACCACAAAGATAGAATCACAGAGATTCATCTACAGGACGCCATATACGAAGAGTTTGATGGTGCGGTTGCCCGTGAGGATCATGTCTCTCTAGGACATGGGATAATGGGCGATACAGTCCTTCGGGATTTCCTTACTGAACTTGTCAAGGAAAAGTTCGATGGACCAATAATCTTTGAACTCACAAAGGATGAGGCCAAGGAGTCTATAGATCATATCAGCAAGGTTGCCCCTGAGGTTCTTGATTAGTTAACTACTTAGAAGCCACCCTATCCGTTCACGCGCTAGTATGTAATGGATGATGACTAGACTGAGGAATATGAAACTGAGATATAGCAACCCTTCTACATACATTGCCAAGCCTGCAAAACCCAAAATCAAGACCTCTAACAACAAGCGAACATATCCGGGAACTGGAATTGGTGCGCCTCCAGACCTACTTGGGTCATTAGGAACTGCAAATGTTCCCCAGAGCACAGCTACAATGACTGGGAGTAGCACCATGAGAACATAATTGAACAGCCCAAACTCCTGGTTTACTCCCCAGTAACCATAAGCGACCAGTG
>JBHLOX010000080.1:0-3183 GCA_048940045.1 Promethearchaeota archaeon | reverse complement strand
TGGGAGTAGCACCATGAGAACATAATTGAACAGCCCAAACTCCTGGTTTACTCCCCAGTAACCATAAGCGACCAGTGTCCAAAGCTCAAGGATGAACCGCAATCCATCATTAGCTCCTATGCTCTTTCTTTCACTCATAGTGATACTCTCCAGAACACATCTTAGAAATTAACTATAGTAAATATATCTATGGATAGCAGAGCTCCCAAGTTGGTGGAAACTGTGGACCAGATTCATGATCTTATTGTAGTCATTGTCAAAAGAGGGGTTGCCTGACTACATTCCCAGCATGAAGATCACACCTACAGCAACAACTAAGACTACTCTGATTCCGATGGCGCATACTTGCTTATTCATACCGCTCGTCTGGCAAACCGACTCTTAAGAAATCTGACACTCCGCAGTCATAACGTTTTTATCCAGACCGCGAGTGCAAACTAGAGCACAGGGCCCGTGGCATAGCCTGGTTATTGCGCCGCTCTGATAAGGCGGATGTCGCGTGTTCAAACAGAATGGGATTTCCCCATCTGGAACAGATCACGCCGGGCCCACCATTTTGACCCGATTTCTAGTTATTTTATAGAACACCAGCCCTTCTTTCTTTCGTCATTACTCTCCCAATATATGCCGTGTAGATGAACGAGCCACTCAGAATTACAGGCACCGCGGAAATTGCCCAGAAAAATGAGGGTAACGGTGTATGCGGATTATTCCCCTGCATTATGACAATTATCAACAAAAAAATAGCAGTCAACGCCGACATAGTAATAGAAAGCGCTACCGAACGTGGATACATTCCACCAGCACTACATCGGAACGAGCAGTATTGATCTTTTATCCCACTCCATAAGAAACGCACTTCCGGTTTTCCACACCATTTACACTTGGGAGAAGAGGCTCTCCAATCAACTCTCCTGGGATAGTCGCGTTGTCCCATTTTTCCCACCTGTTTTAACTACACCCCAGAACCATATTGATGTTACTCCGACCTAGAACCTCTAGGACCTTAAATCGATATACAAACACTCTGAATCGGGTTGAGAGAATGAATCTCGTACTACTACAGTCTCCACTACAGAACTTCACACAGATGATTGGAGCCTATCTTGCTGAGATCTGGGACTTCCTCATATTCATTGGTCAGATCTCAGGAGTGATTATAGTGCTCATAGGTGCAATACTTTGGTTCACTGATGTCAATCCAAAGAGAGGCAAGGGACTAATTTTCGGTGGAATTGTACTTTCCATTGTCATTGAGTACTTTGTGTTGTTTCCACCAGCGTTCGTGATAGTGTGAATCACAATCTCTCCAAAGCAGTATGTATCTCTCTTCTAAGTAACTCAATACGGTCTGGGGCATTACACACACCAAATTGGTCGTGATAGTCACGGTACTCTTCCGGATCGAGTACCTGAAGAACTGAATCAATAGCTTGAAGCTGCTCCTTTGTGAACTTTCTTAGAAGCGATAACAACACAGTGTCTGTCATGGTATCTTGTCAGATGGATGCAATTTAACCTCGCCAAAGTTCTATGTGTTTATTAGACATGAGCAGAACTCACATGTGTTGAGCGCCACGGTCCCTATTTGCAACTTCTAGTGTCTGTCGTTACCGCTTCCCGGCGGTGTGGCGCCTTCACTCTTTCTCGCGCAGACAATCATGCTTTAATGTTGGATATCTGCAGCAACAGACCGAGGCGACATCTGGTGAGTGAGAATCAGATTCCAATTGCGAAGAGTATTGAAGAGATAGACGACAAGATCGCCCGGGAACGTCTTGAAGAACTTGTCAAAGAACCCTATGTCTTGGGAGTCATGTTATGGGGAAGTAGAGCCACAGGATTTGGCACACCGACAGCTGACTGGGATGCATTGATTTACGTCACAGAGGACTACTATAACAATCTCGAACTTAAAGACACAATCTGGCTAGAGTTTGACAAGTCTGTTGAACCACGTAGGTTAGCCATTGATTATTCTCCCGTTGCTGACTCTTGGTTTAGGCAACAGGTGGACTCACCTTTGGATATTGATCATTCACCATATGCCGAGGGGGTGGTGATTTACGACCCTTCAGGCAAGCTAGAGGAGTGGCGACAGAAGCTTGCTAGATATCCCGAAGAAGAGCATGTAGACCGTTTGAAGAACAAGTTCGCTCTGGCTGTGGGGGCCTTTGGAGCTGGACGGGTTGACGACGAGCGAGGCTTCATCCATGACTCAAGACTAAACTTGTACCGGTCAATCGTTGCAGCAGCCAACCTTTGGTTCACGATAAAGAAATCCTGGACGCCTCCGTTGAAATGGTGGACTCCGCATGCAAAGAAGCAGGGAATGACCGATGAAACTTACTCACTATTTTGTGCTGCTTTGGACAACCCCTCAGTCGAAACTGTGGGGGCTGTTCTGAAACATCTCAGGGAGATGATTGTTGCAGAAGGCTATGAGTTTCCAAATGACTTCATTACAGCTTTCCTAGAAACTATTCATGTTGATGGCCGACCCGGACAGATTCGTCATAGTTACATGTGATTCTAGTTGTGCTCTCATCACAACTTGAGTCGAAAGAGATACTCCTCATCCTCAATCGAAAGCTTGCTCTCGACAACCTTGCCAGTTTTGTGGATGAATCGAATCATTGGTTGGTTTTGAGGATGTACAAATGCAATGAAAGCCTCAACCCCTTTACTCTTGGCAATCCTCATGAGGTGATTGAGAAGGTATGTTCCAATTCCCTTTCCCTGATATTCATCCTGCACAAGTAGAGCAAATTCTGCTTCATTTGTACTCCTGTTCAGAAGGTATCTCCCTGCTCCTATAATCTTCTCAGTTTCTCCCTTCCCTCCAGATCCCACAACTGCAACCACGCTTATGTCGCTTGCTTGGTCAACGTTATAGAAATCCTGTAATGTCTTTCTTTGTAGCGATCTCAGAGGAGTGAGAAAACGGAAGTAGATGCTCTCCTCACTCAAATCATAGAAGAGCTCTTTAATTCTATCAGTGTCATCAGGTCGAATTAGTCTGAACTGAACATCAATTGGTCCCTCTGCTGTCTTGAAGGTTTCTTGCGTTTCATACTCTGAGGCGAAATATGTGCCTTGAACGAGGAACGGAACTTGGTCTTCGAAGACGTATTGCATCTTTTTTGCAGCTTCGAGTAATTCGTTTCTGAAATCAGGATGTGA